>JASGCU010000068.1 GCA_030053935.1 Chitinophagaceae bacterium | reverse complement strand
AATATAATAGGTGGGTTCTAAAAATTGATTTCTTCAAAAAAAATGATACAGTTTTTAGGATTTGAATTGTTAGAACTCCTCTTACATTAATAATACCCTATCCTTATCGCAATGTACAGGAGAGTTTCAAAAAGATTCCCCGAAGGCAATGTAAAATCCGTTGTTCCCGTCCTCCCCTATCGCATAGTCACAGCGAAAGTGTATGTTCTCTTTTCTATCTACCACAAACCTTAATCCCGCTCCCATGTTATATTTTATATTGTTGTGAGAAAGATATTTTGTATCCATAGAATACAAAAGAGAGGTTCCTCCAAAAACAGCCATTCCGATTCTCCAAAAGAGTATACTTCTGATTTCTACTTGTAAAGAGTGCAGTATTTTGTCTCGGAATTTGCCATAGTAATACCCTCTTACCAATTTATCTCCACCCAAATAGGCATAATCGTAAAAAGGGACGTTTCCAAAATTACATTCTTGGAATAATTTTGTGGCAAGGGTAATCTTGTTTCCTAATGTCTTATAGTATCGGACATCTAAGGAGGATTTGTTATAGAATTTCCCTGAAAAATTAGCGGAGCTGAGAAAGGAAACGTAGCTTCCTGTGGATGCGCCCAAAAGGTTATTGCGTGTGTCTCTTAACAAAGCAACCCCAATTCCTATATGAGATGTATTTTGGAGTTCGGGATAGAGTTTTTTTGTGGGCAGTATATCCGAGTAGTTGATATATCTTGTGGATATGCCTGCAAACAAGTTATTTCCTATTCTTTTGAAATTGTATGTTTCAAAGAGTATTCGGTTGCTTTGGAAAACTATTTTATCTTGTTCTGAAATATATGCTCCGATTCCGTAGTATAAGTCGGGATAGCGGGAGAGGTGAATAAGACCGCTGAAAAAATATCTTTCTTTTTCTGTAAATATGTTCCATCCCGATTCTACGATGATTTGTTTGTTCCATGTGTATTGGATTTCTATTTTGGCGTTAGAGGTTCTACAAGAAGAATCTTGGTGAAGACGGATTGTGAATAGAGTGACAGCTCCTATATAAAAATTTGTTTCGGGGCTATTTCCAAAAGTAGGCACGGGGAGTATGTTTACCTTTTTTGGTTTTTTTTTATCTTGGGAGAGAGTAATTATTGTAGAGAAAAGAATGAAAAAACAGGATAAGCAGAGAATCTTAACGAGCATTCTTCGTGGAATCATTCTTCGGGTTTATTCTTTAAAGCCATGAGAATATCATAACTGTTCTGCACTACAATATCTTTGTTGAGAAGTTGGGCATAATTTTTTATTTCCACAAAACCATCTTCTTTGTTTCCAATTTCTACTTCTACCGCATGAAAAATGTTGTTCCCATCGGATGTAAAAATATAGTCCTTACCTTCAAAGTTTACGATGGCTTTTTCGGGGATAGCAAAGGCATCGACTGGTTTTGTGTGTATCTCTGCATTCATATACATTCCGACGAGTATGTTTGCGTCAAAATCAACGAAATGGCAATGAACCTCTACGACTCCGTCAGTGTCTATATTTTTACTTATCAATATAATCTCGCATTCGTGCTTTTGATCGGGATTATTATTGGTAAAAGCAATAATTTTTTGTCCTATTTTGAGGGCGTGTATATCTTTTTCAAATACCTTCAGGGAGAGATGAACATCTTCGGTGTTTATGAGTTCTACAATTGTTTCTGTAGAAGATATATACTGCCCTTTATTCACAAAGACTCGCATCACTATTCCATTTATTGGGGAAGTAATAGTTATATTTTTTGATATATTATCTTGGGTGAGGTTTTCGTGGTTTATATTGAGCAGAGATAGTTTTTGGATAAGGGAGTTCCATTTTATTTTTTTTGTATAAAATGTATTTTTTGTCTGATAGAATACTTTATCGCTTATTGCTTTCATTTCAAAGAGGTCTTTTTGTCGGATATATTCTTGCTGGGTGAGTTCTAAATCTGCTTTTGCTAATAAATAATCTTCTTGTATCTGAATATAAGCATAATCCTGCAAAACGGCTAACACTTGGTTTTGCTTCACCACCATTCCGGGCAACAGTTTTATACTTACTAAATAACCCGATATGGGAACGTGAATAGATACTTTGTTTTCGGGAGGGAGATCTATTTTACCACTTGCTCTTATGAGAGAATATACCTGTCTTTTCTCTAAACGTGCTGTCTCTATTTTTAGAGAATTTGCTTGTTCATGAGTGAGTTTTATGGTATTTGTTTCTTCCAAAAAAGTATGGAGAGGAAGTGTTTGTGTTTTTTTTTCGGTAGAAACTTCAGAACATCCGTTCAAAATCAAGAGCAATAAGAGAGATAGGTATTTCATAGTATCTTAAAAGATCTGTTTTTTTCTATTTCCTACTCTCATTTGTAATTGTTGTTGGTAATGTTCCCAATCTTGAATATGATTTTTAGCAATGCCCGATTGCATAGCAGCTTTTGCGACTGCTGGAGATACAGTGCTTATCAAACGGGGATCTATAATTTTCGGGATAAGGTAATTTTTTCCAAAGAATATATTTTCTTTTTTATATATTTTTATTATAGATTCTAAAATAGTTTCTTGGGCTAGTGCTGCAATGGACTTTGCTGCCGCAAGTTTCATTTCTTCATTTATATGAAGAGCTCTCACATCCAAAGCGCCTCTAAAAATATAGGGGAATCCTAAAGCATTATTCACTTGGTTTGGGTAATCGCTTCTTCCGGTTGCCATAATAATATCTTTTCGAGTGGATATAGCAACGGGGTAGGAAATTTCAGGATCGGGATTTGCTAAGGCAAATACTATAGGGTTATCAGCCATCGACAAAAGCATATCGGGAGTTATTTGGTCGGCAGAGGAAAGGCCTAAAAACATATCGGCATCTTTTATTGCTTCTTTTAGAGTGAGTTGTTTTCCATTGACAACATATTTTTGTTTCATAGTGTTTAAATCTTCTCGAGAACTATGAATAAGACCTTTACTATCAAACATAAGTATATTATCTTTTGTCATTCCCAAAGAAACATACATATCAGCACAAGAAATGCCTGCAGCCCCTGCGCCTAAAATAACTACTTTGATAGAATTTATTTTTTTATGGGCGATTTCTAAAGCATTTAAAAGAGCGGCGGAACTTATGATAGCAGTCCCATGTTGGTCATCATGCATGACGGGTATATTCATTTGTTTTTTGAGTTCTTCTTCTATCTGAAAACATTCGGGAGCTTTTATGTCTTCTAAATTTATTCCTCCAAAAGTGGGTTCCAATGACTTTACTATTTCTATAAATTTGTCTGGTCTTTTTTCATTAATTTCTATATCAAATACATCTATGCCTGCAAATTTTTTGAATAGTATTCCTTTTCCCTCCATAACGGGCTTGGAAGCTTCTGCTCCAATATCTCCTAATCCTAAAACTGCTGTTCCATTAGAGATAACTGCCACTAGGTTTCCCTTAGATGTATATTTATAAACATTTTCTTTTTCTCTATATATCTCTAAACAAGGTTCGGCTACGCCTGGGGAATAAGCGAAGGATAGGTCTTTCTGATTTTTGACCCTTTTCGTAGAAATAACTTCTATTTTACCCGCAGGAAATTGAGAATGGTATTCTAAAGCATTGTGTTGTTTTTTTTTTGTTCTCATTTTGTTTTTATTTTTTAATTGTGAAAGATTGACAACGGTGCGTTTAGTACTCTTTTTGAAATATGGTTAAAATATTTTTTTATAATATTAGTATCGGAAAGAAAACTCTTCATTTTTAAATTTTAGTCATTTTTTTGATTGTTTTTTTGTAATATACTAATACGTATTTTTAAATAGTTAGGGTTTAAAAATAAAGAGAGAGAGGTTCCCCCCCCTCCTTTTATTAATTTAAATAAATACTAAAAAACTATTCTATTTTTATTTTTTCCTTTTTTAAAAGTCCACCTGAATTATCAAAAATAAGTAGTATATAATATCCTGGTTTTACAGTAGAAACTTGTATACGAGAATCTGTAAAATACCCATTCATAACTTTTTGTCCATTCATGCTCATCAATTGATAGTATTTTTTATCTACTAATGTTTTATCTACTTCTATATAAAAACCGTTCTTTACAGGATTTGGATATATCTTTATAAGAGAATTATTTTTTTCTATAGAAGTAAGCTGATTTAGTAGGTTGCCGTTTACAACAACATTTTGATTCGTAGGTGTTGCTGCATTATAGATTTCATTTCCTTCTTGGTATGCCGTAATAACTGCTGTACCTCCTCCTCTTATAGTAAGAGTGTTTCCACTTACAGAGACAAAAGTATTAGCACTACTAAAGCTTACAAGTAATCCAGATGTAGAAGTAGCAAATAATGGGATAGTAATATTTGTTCCCGAAAATGTTTGTGTAGGTATCGTTGTAAAGGTAATGACTTGATTCATTTTGTTGGATATGTTTCCTACATCAAAACTGTCTTCTTGTGCCCATTCTCCACCTGCAAAAGATGCATCTATTGCCTGAACACTCCAATAATATCTTTTTCCTTTTTGCAAAGAAAGAGTACAAGAAGTTCCTTGTATAGT
This sequence comes from Chitinophagaceae bacterium, assembly GCA_030053935.1. Taxonomy (NCBI): domain Bacteria; kingdom Pseudomonadati; phylum Bacteroidota; class Chitinophagia; order Chitinophagales; family Chitinophagaceae; species Chitinophagaceae bacterium. The sequence goes on along the minus strand of JASGCU010000068.1, from coordinate 8,148 downwards.
TCCGCGGCTAACAACAGAACGCAAACCTGATTTTGCTACACTCATATCGGAATTGGAAGATCTAATACTGTTTTTGTTAGTTTTTTCTCCTACATAGATATTATATGACAGTCCATTTGTTTGATTTGCATCTACAGAAGGTGTCCATGAAAACCTCACGGGAATCATACCGTTTGCGGGTACATTTGCTTCAGTTATATTAGCTACATCGTTCAAAGTTACTATACCTGGTTTCGTATTAAAAACATTTCCATTATTACGATACATCTTTGCAATAGGTCCAGATAAAGGATTCCAACCAGCTAAGAATATATCTAAATCATCGTCATTATCTATATCACCGAAATTTGCACCTGCTTTTATGCCTGCTCCTGCAAAAGTAGTAGAATCTACATTTGTGAGAGAAAAACTTCCTCTATTGTTAAAGTAGAGACGAGCACTTGCTGTTATTAAAAATTGTCCACCAAATGAATCAATTTTAGACCCTGATAAAAATAAGTCAGAATATCCATCGTTATTAAAATCTCCAAAAATACTTACGGAAGCATTAATTCCTAATTTTTGAAAAGTAGTTGTATCTGCTGTAAAACTCGATCCTCCGTTATTTTTATAGAGAATTGTACGGGGACGAAAATTTTTAGTAATATTAATATCAGCAGTATTAATATCATCATAGTTAAAAATATTAATAAAATCAGAGGTTAATCCACTCACAACCAAATCTAAATATCCGTCATTATTATAATCACCGAAATCAGTAGATGTTCCGAGCATAGGAGAGAAAGGGAAATTACTTCCTGTTTGTTCCACAAAAGCAGTTCCTCCGTCATTTCTATATAGCGATACGGGGTTGCCTACTTCAGAAGTATCTCTTTCTAATGTATCAGATGCTACAAAGAGGTCTAAGTCACCGTCATTATCATAATCTCCTGTGATAGTGGAACTATTCGTAATACTTTGAATTTTTTTAAACGGGATATTTAATAATTCAAATCCTGTTCTATTATTCTGATAAACTCTGGATATAGATTCAGTATTAGCATTAAAACCAAATAAGAAAAGATCTAAGTCCCCATCGTTATCCCAATCAGTAAAATTGCTATTAGAAGGACCTACTCCTTCAAACACGTCTGTAAAAATAGGTATAAAGAGAGTGGTTTCTCCTCTACTATCATTTCTATATACTTGTGAAATCCTACTACTTCCGTTTACGAAGAGACCTACTGTTGTATCATTATCTCCTGTTATGAAAATATCTAAGTCGCCATCGTTATCTATATCTATCATATTAGAAGATCCATTTTTTACCGCTTCAAAATTGGTATCCGATACTTCTGTATATTCTCCATCTCCCTCGTTTTTATAGAGTTTTGCAGATATTTTATTTTCTCCATATCCTCCTGTTACTAATAAATCTAAATCACCATCTTTATCATAATCTCCAAAAGTACTTCCTGGTGCTACAACTCCTGTGAAGACATCTACCGAAGTTTCTGCTATGGTTTTTAGTGTAAAACTTTGAACATTAGATGTAAAAGTATCGTTTCCTGTTGTTATTTGTATTCTGTAATAGAAAGAAGTACTATTACCAAGATTAGAAAAAGTAATTTTTTTAGAAGTAAGTCCTGTTACATTAGTATTATTTGCATTTGTAAAATCAATACTATTAGAAGTTTGGACTATAATAGAAGTAGCATTTGGTTCTTCTCCCCATGTAGCCGTATAAAAAATTGTATTTCCCTTTTTTCTTATGTCTTTAGCGGGGAAGGCATATGGTTTATATATAGTAAAAACCACTTCATCAGACCATTCAGACCCTGCATAATTTAAATCTATTGCTTGGACTCTTGCAGAATATACTCCCGAAGATAATTTATTTATATATGCAAAATGAGTTTGAAAATCTCCTCTTGTTGCTATTTTTCGTATTCCCGTAATGCTGTCTGCAATATCTACATCTAATGAATAAGTAATATTATTATTTCCTTGCTCATCTGTAGATGGGGTCCATCTGAGTTTCAAAGAATCAGAAATAAAAGTTAATCCTATTGGTTTTGTAGGTTTTGTGTTCGTTGAAGTGTCCGTATTTAAATATAATTTAGTAATATTATTGCCGCTATTATTTATTCCTGATAATAATACATCTATCTTTCCATCTTTATTTACATCAGCAATACTTATATCAGATTGTTTTACTCCTGTTAAATTTGATGGTATCTTACTAAATGTTGTATCATTATATTCATAAATATGTGTTATTGGTGTTTGATTAGAAGTATCTCTTCCGGCTATGAGCAGCTCTATCTTTCCATCATTATCAATATCTGTGAAAACCGCACTTGGAGAATCGTCTAAACGGGGTATTAAAAAATCTTTTTTTGTAACTCCGTTATAAAATCGTTTTTTATTATATCTATATTTATCTAAAAATCTATCCGTTCCATCTAAAATTCGAGATATACTCCCATCTAAAAATCTATCTATACTTCCATTTTTATCGTAATCAGCAAAAGCAAGTGCGGGATCTGGGGCACCTAATGAATCTTGTGCTAAAGAATAACCGTCTCCATTGCTATTAATATAAAGATAAGACCTGGATCCAAATTCTTTGTTATATCCTGAATAAAATAAGTCTAAATATCCGTCTTTATTTATATCTATAAAAGATCCTGCTGCGGCTCCTACACCTTTCAGTGAGTAAAATCCTGGTCTTGTATCTACAAAAAAACCTCTTTTCCCATCATTTCTATATAAGAGAGCTGTAACATCTTGAAATTGGTTTGTTCCCGCAACAAAAATATCTATGTCTCCATCATTATCATAGTCTCCTACGGCACTTGTTCCTCCGTATTGCACACCTCTAAATGTGCCTGGAAATACTTCATTGAATCCCCCTTGTCCATCTCCTTTATACAGTGATGCAATAGGGGTATTAACAAAGTATCCTAATCCTATTAGATCCGTTGCTGCACTTGGAATATTAGTCCAACTAGAGTCATTTCTGCCTACTATAAAAAGGTCAAGATTACCATCATTATCATAATCTAAAAAATTACTCGAGCCATACATTACTCCTCGTACAGAGCTAGGTATTGCAGAGAAGCTTGTTCCCCCATCATTTCTATAGAGTTTCGCTGTTACTGTTCTTATCCTGGTTGTATCATTCACCAATCTTCTTCTAACAGTGTCTTCTCCAGAAATAAAGAGATCTAAATCTCCATCATTATCTATATCTCCCCAGCTACTGGTAGCATACGATAGTTGTATAAAACTACTACCTGTAAATTCGGTCAGCTGTGCTTGGGCTGAAAAGGATATAGATGCTATAATACACAGCATTTTCACTAATTCAAAAAAATTACTTTTCATTTTTAAATTTGGTATTAAATAAAATTAATAATTAATTAAAAAAAATATGTTTACACTATTTCTCAAAAACCAAGTATCTGTATTCAACTTTTTTCTTTCAAAAATAAAAATACCGTACGCGTTCTTGATGGGAATACGTTGTACATATTTTATAATATGGTATAATATACTTTTTTATTAAAGATTTTTTAAATATGTAGATAATATTAGTTTTTTATTTGTGTTTTTTTATAAATAAATGCTTATAATTTTTAATAAATAGGTAATTATTTAATGTCTGCAAGAAAACTCTTCATTTTTAAATTTTAGTCATTTTTTTGATTGTTTTTTTGTAATATACTAATACGTATTTTTGAATAGTTAGGGTTTAAAAATAAAAAGAGAGAGGAAGCATCCCTCTCTCTTTTATTATTTAAATAAATACTAAAAAATTATTCTATTTTTATTTTTTCCTTTTGTAAAAGTCCTCCGTAATTATCAAAAACAAGTAGTATATAATATCCTGGTTTTATAGTAGGAATTTGGATCCGAGAATCTGTGAAATATCCGTTGATAACTTTTTGTCCATTCATACTCATCAATTGATAGTATTTTTTATCTACTAATGTTTTATCTACTTCTATATAAAAACCGTTCTTTACAGGATTTGGATATATCTTTATAAGAGAATTATTTTTTTCTATAGAAGTAAGCTGATTTAGTAGGTTGCCGTTTACAACAACATTTTGATTCGTAGGTGTTGCTGCATTATAGATTTCATTTCCTTCTTGGTATGCCGTAATAACTGCTGTACCTCCTCCTCTTATAGTAAGAGTGTTTCCACTTACAGAGACAAAAGTATTAGCACTACTAAAGCTTACAAGTAATCCAGATGTAGAAGTAGCAAATAATGGGATAGTAATATTTGTTCCCGAAAATGTTTGTGTAGGTATCGTTGTAAAGGTAATGATTTGATTCATTTTGTTGGATATGTTTCCTATTTCAAAACTGTCTTCTTGTGCCCATTCTCCACCTGCAAAAGATGCATCTATCGCCTGAACACTCCAATAATATTTTTTTCCTTTTTGCAAAGAAAGAGAAAGAGTATAAGAAGTTCCTTGTATAGATCCACGACTGACAACAGAACGCATACCTGATTTTGTTACACTCATATCAGAATTGGAGGATACGATACTGTTTTTATTAGTTTTTTCTCCTACATAGATATTATATGACAGTCCATTTGTTTGATTTGCATCTACAGAAGGTGTCCATGAAAATCTCACGGGAATGGTACCATTTGCTGGTATACTTGCTTCAGTTATATTAGCTACATCGTTCAAAATTACTACACCTGGTTTCGTATTAAAAACAGTTCCGTTATTATGATACATCTTTGCAATAGGACCTAATAGTGAATTATAACCAGCTACAAATATATCTAAATCATCGTCATTGTCTATATCACCGAAATTTACACTTGCTCTTGTACCTACTCCTGCAAAAGTAGTAGAATCTACATTTGTTCGAGAAAAACTTCCTCTATTATTAAAATAAAGACGCGTACTTTGTGTTCTTGAAATTCGTCCATACGCTGTATCAATATCAAATTTAGACCCTGATAAAAGCAAGTCAGAATATCCATCGTTATTAAAGTCTCCAAAAATATTTACGGGGTCATAAATCCCTAACCCTTGAAAAGTAGTTGTATCTGCTATAAAGCTTGACCCTCGGTTATTTGTATAGAGAATTGTCTGAGCACGGATACGGCTAATATTAATAATACTATCTTTAAATAACATTCCAGACACAATCAGATCTAAATATCCATCATTATTATAGTCACCAAAATCGGCTGATGTTCCTATCAGAGTAGTGAAAGGGAAATTACTTCCTGTTTGTTCTACAAAAGCAGTTCCTCCATCATTTCTATACAGTAATGTAACAGGGTTGACTACTTCAGAAACATCTTTTCTTAATATATCAGTTGTTACCAAGAAATCTAAGTCACCGTCATTGTCATAATCTCCTGTGATAGTGGAACTATTCGTAATACTTTGAATTTTTTTAAACGGGATATTTAATAATTCAAATCCTGTTCTATTATTCTGATAAACTCTGGATATAGATTCAGTATTAGCATTAAAACCAAATAAGAAAAGATCTAAGTCCCCATCGTTATCCCAATCAGTAAAATTGCTATTAGAAGGACCTACTCCTTCAAACACGTCTGTAAAAATAGGTATAAAGAGAGTGGTTTCTCCTCTACTATCATTTCTATATACTTGTGAAATCCTACTACTTCCGTTTACGAAGAGACCTACTGTTGTATCATTATCTCCTGTTATGAAAATATCTAAGTCGCCATCGTTATCTATATCTATCATATTAGAAGATCCATTTTTTACCGCTTCAAAATTGGTATCCGATACTTCTGTATATTCTCCATCTCCCTCGTTTTTATAGAGTTTTGCAGATATTTTATTTTCTCCATATCCTCCTGTTACTAATAAATCTAAATCACCATCTTTATCATAATCTCCAAAAGTACTTCCTGGTGCTACAACTCCTGTGAAGACATCTACCGAAGTTTCTGCTATGGTTTTTAGTGTAAAACTTTGAACATTAGATGTAAAAGTATCGTTTCCTGTTGTTATTTGTATTCTGTAATAGAAAGAAGTACTATTACCAAGATTAGAAAAAGTAATTTTTTTAGAAGTAAGTCCTGTTACAGTAGTATTATTTGCATTTGCAAAATCCATACTATTAGAAGTTTGGACTATAATAGAAGTAGCATTTGGTTCTTCTTTCCATGTAGCAGTATAAAAAATTGTATTTCCCTTTTTTTTTATGTCTTTAGCTGGGAACGTGTATGGTTTATATATAGTAAAAAAGACTTCATCAGACCATTCAGACCCTGCACCATTTAAATCTATTGCTTGGACTCTTGCAGAATATTCTCCCGAAGATAATTTATTGATATATGCAAAATGAGTTTGAAAATCTCCTCTTGTTGTTATTTTTGGTATTCCCGTAATGCTGCCTGCAATATCTACCTCTACTGAATAAGTAATATTATTATTTCCTTGCTCATCTGTAGATGGAGTCCATCTGAGTTTCAAAGAATCTGAAATAAAAGTTAATCCTATTGGTTTTGTAGGTACTGTATTGGTTGAAGTTCCTGTATTTATGTATAATTTAGTAATATTATTTCCTCTATTATTTATTCCTGATAATAATACATCTACCTTTCCATCTTTATTTACATCGGCAATACTTATATCAGAGCCGAATACTCCTGCTAAATTTGATGATATCTTACTAAATGTTGTATTATTGTATTCATAAATATGTGTTATTGGTGTTTGATTAGAAGTATCTATTCCAGCTATGAGCAGTTCTATATTTCCGTCATTATCAATATCTGTAAAAACAGCACTTGGGGAACCGTATACACGTGGTATTGAAAAATCTTTTTTTGTAACTCCGTTATAAAATCGATTTTTATTATATCGAAATCTATCTGAAAATCTATCTCTATAAAAGGATTTTTTATAAATTGTTCTATAAAGGCTATCGCCATAAAATCCGTCTATGCTATCTAAAACGTTAGTTATGAGTTCTACGCCAGTTGCCACTTGAGTTATATTTCCATCTAAAAATCTATCTATACTTCCATTTTTATCATAGTCAGCAAAAGCAAGCGCAGGCTCTGGAGCTCCTAATGAATCTTGTGCTAAAGAATAACCGTCTCCATTGTTATTAATATAAAGATAAGACTTGGATCCAAATTCCTGGGTATATCCTGAATAAAATAAGTCCAAGTATCCATCTTTATTTATATCTATAAAAGATGCTGCTGCGAGCCCTACAACTTTCAGTGAGGAAAATTCTGGTCTTGTATCTACAAAAAAACCCATTTCTCCATCATTTCTATATAAGAGAGCTGTCAAATCTTGCGATTGGTTTGCTCCCGCAACAAAAATATCCACATCTCCATCATTATCGTAGTCTCCTACGGCGCTTGTTCCTCCGTTTTGTACACCTCTAAATGTGCCTGGAAATACTTCATTGAATCCTCCTTGTCCATCTCCTTTATAGAGTGATGCAATACTGGTATTAGTAAGGTAAGCTACATAAAGCTTACTTGCCCCCTTTGGGATTTCACTCCAACTAGCATCATTTCTGCCTACTATAAAAAGGTCAAGATTACCATCATTATCGTAATCTAAAAAATTACTCGATCCGTACATTACTCCTCGTACAGAGCTAGGTATTGCAGAGAAGCTTGTTCCTCCATCATTTCTATAGAGTTTCGCTGTTACTGTTCTTATCCTGGTTGTATCATTCACCAATCTTCTTCTAACAGTGTCTTCTCCAGAAATAAAGAGATCTAAATCTCCATCATTATCTATATCTCCCCAGCTACTGGTAGCATACGATAGTTGTATAAAACTACTACCTGTAAATTCGGTCAGCTGTGCTTGGGCTGAAAAGGATATAGATGCTATAATACACAGCATTTTCACTAATTCAAAAAAATTACTTTTCATTTTTAAATTTGGTATTAAATAAAATTAATAATTAATTAAAAAAAATATGTTTACACTATTTCTCAAAAACCAAGTATCTGTATTCAACTTTTTTCTTTCAAAAATAAAAATACCGTACGCGTTCTTGATGGGAATACGTTGTACATATTTTATAATATGGTATAATATACTTTTTTATTAAAGATTTTTTAAATATGTAGATAATATTAGTTTTTTATTTGTGTTTTTTTATAAATAAATGCTTATA
>JASGCU010000067.1 GCA_030053935.1 Chitinophagaceae bacterium | reverse complement strand
CAATAAGTTGATTAACATTTTTTGTTGTCCATTTATATGGTCGTTGATAGCTTGGAATTTTTAAGCTATTATCTTCAAGCAAATTTTTTACTTTTATTATTCTTAAGTTATTATCTTCAGGCAAATCTTTTACTTTTATTATATTCGGTTCTTGTGCCATTGCATTTTATAATCTAATGTCGGTTACTTGATCAGGTTGTTGGCTGCCGCTAACTATTGCTTCTCCGCAATCTGCAATACTGTATTCCACACTCTCCATACATTTTTAGAACATATTTTTTCTATTTCTTCTTCTGAATATCCTCTTTTTAGAAGTTCTGCTATGAGATTTGGATATTGAGATGCATCTTTCAGTCCTATGGGTAAGCTATCTCCTACTCCATCAAAATCAGAACCTAATCCTACGTGATCTATTCCTACCAGTTGCACTACATGATCTATATGGTCGGCTACTTTTGTTACATTTTCGTAGATATTATTTTTTGTGTAGTATTCTTTTTTATAAGCAAGGGTGAGAGAATCGGTTTTACTGAGGTTGTTTTGTTGCATCCATGCTTCTAAATGCTTATCTGCTTTTTTAAAATTATCTCTTGCTTCTTGACTTAAAAAGGTAGAACCAAAATTTATTTGTAAGACACCTCCATTTTTTGCAAGTTCTACAATCATTTCATCAGACATATTTCTTTCAAAACCTGGGGTAAAATGTCTGCAAGAAGAATGGGAAGCAATGACGGGTGCTTTGGTTATTTTCATAACATCATAAAAGGCACTATCTGATACGTGAGAAACATCTACCATAATTCCTACTTTGTTCATTTCTTGGATTACCTGTTCTCCAAAAGGGCTGAGACCGTTGTGAGTATGGATAGTATCATAACTAGAATCGCATATCTGATTATCTTTTGCGTGTGTAAGGGTTATATAGTTTATTCCTCTCTTAAAAAAATATTCTACTCGGGACAAATCATTTCCTATCGGGGATCCATTTTCCATACCCATAGGGAAGGATATTTTGCCATCTTTGGTATTTTTTTCTACTTCCGATGGAGTTTTTGCTAAGGCAAATTGATTTGGAAACTTTTTAGTAATATTTTCCACTAAATCTATGAGAGAATCTGCCAAAAACTTTGCGGCATCGCTCACTCCATACTTGGAAGGTATATAAATAGACATAAATGGAGCATCTAATCCTCCTTCTTTTGCCCTGAAGTAATCAAAATCTCCATCGGGAGTTCGCACAGAAATATCTAATATCTCTTTTCCAAAACCATAATTTCCTTCTTTCATACGATAAGGAAGGTCTATATGACCATCAGTAATAATAAGTGCGTCGGCTAATTCCTTTGCATATACTTGTATTTCTTGTTCGCTCATAGTTTCTACATTTTTATGAGACGGGCTGCACGATATTGAGAGAAGCAATACCACTTTCCATACATTATTTTTTATCATATTGTGTGTTGTTAATTATTAAAATTGAATCTAATCCCAAAGTTTGATGCTTTTATATATAATAGTAATAAATACTGATATTTATCTACAAAGGACTCTTCGGAGTGGAATTATGTTGTATTATTCTTTATTATATCCAATATTTTTTTCTATTATGCCAAGTACGGATGCTATAACAGAAAGAAAAAATCCATTTTTACGAAGATCCAAGCAATGATTGTGCAAATCTTGCTTGACTTCGTTGTTGTCTTTCTGTTTGTTTCACTATTTCTAAAGACCTACCATTTTTCCTATTCTTTAATACCTGTAGTGTCTGAGCATAAGGTTTAAATCCTGTTTTTCTCATGTTTATGGTTATTACATCTTGAAAATATTGTTCTTGCGTTTCTTTATAATATTCACTTGCTCACCTGCTAAAAATAAAATTTTTTTATAAAAATAATTAAACTAAAAAGGTTATCATCTATTATGTTTTTTATTATTATTATTTATACAATATTTTTCCAAGAAGAGATTATTCTAAATTACCCTGCTTTTATTTACCGACACCATAGCTTTTTGGATATGTTTTTCCTACAAAAATTGATGGTTGTCCATAATAAAAAATATGTGTGTTTATTCTTTCTTGTATTCTTTTTGAATTGTATTTAATTAATATATACTTTTTATTTTTGATATTCTAAATTTCTAAAAATTATTCCTTTTATAAAAGAAACAAAATAAAAAAAAGAAAGCAACTTTTTACAAACGCTCTCTAGTTTTTAGAAACATAATCCCTAAAGATGCTTATCTCCCTGATCAATTTCTCGATTTAATTTTTTCAAAGTGAATCGGACTTATGAATGGGAATTCAAAGATATTTCATATTTTTAATCAATTTTCAAAAAAGATACATTGTTTTCCAAATAATTTAGAACTATTTGCTCTACTAATTTGTATTAAAAATCACTATTTAATATATTTTTAATTTTTAGAAAAAGAAGTCGAGTTAGTAAAACATAAAAAACACAATCATATTGTTTAAACCAAAATATCAGTGCAAGTTTCTATACACATTCAGAGTTCCATATTTTTAATGAATGTTTTTACACATTTTATTAAAAATTACTAAGAACCTTTTAAAAAATGAAGTCAAAAAATATTTTTTTGCTTTTATTACAAAAAAATATCCAAAAAAAATTGACTGAAATTTAAAAATTATTAAAAATTAAAAGTTTTCTTGCAAACATTAAATAGTAACAATAAAATCATCACATACATTATTGCAATCGTGGCACTGAAACATTCAAAAATCTGTATGAAAAAATAAAGTACAAAACACCTATTAAAATAGAACAAAACAATATTCGTATCAATCTTTACTTACACACACCACTTATGACATTAGAACAACTCCGTGCAGAAATAGACAGAATAGATGACTCACTGATAGATTTTTTACAAAAAAGAATGGAAATGGTAAAAAAAATAGGTATTCTAAAACAGCAAAGCAATTCTATAATATATAGACCTGAGAGAGAAAAAAATATCTTGGAGCGGCTGTATCTTAAAAGCCAAAACACTCTTTTGCCTCCTCAGGCAATAGAATCTATTTTTATGGAAATATTTGCTACTTCTCGTAATATAGAGATGCCCGAATATGTTGCTTACCTCGGACCCGAAGGAAGTTTTACTCACCAAGCCGCAGAATATAGATTTGGTGCTATGAGTAGATATATACCACAAACAACTATATCTGCAGTTTTTAAAATGGTAAATACAAAAAGAAGCCAATACGGAGTGATAGCAATAGAAAATAACCAAGAAGGTGTCATAAAAGAAACCATAGAAATGCTCAAAAAGTCAGACGTGAAGATAGTAGCTGAAATACCTATCCCCATTCACCATTCTTTAGCGTCTCATACTTTGGATATACGAAATATTAAGACCCTCTATTCCAAAGACATTGCCTTTGCTCAATGTAGCAATTTTATTAGAAATACATGGGCAGAAAAAGATATAGAACTCGTCTATGTTGCTTCTACTTCACTCGGATGTAAAATGGCATCGGAACGAGAAAATACAGCCGCTATTTGTTCTCATATAGCAGCAAAACTTTACAAAGTCCCCGTTGTTTTTGAAAATATAGAAGATTCTGAAAATAATTTTACCCGCTTCCTCATCATCGGCAAAGAAAACCTCTCCCCCCCAACTCAATCTGATAAAACAAGTATCATAGCAACCCTAGAAGATAAACCAGGAACTCTTGCTACTTTTTTACAGGACTTTTACCACAATGATATAAGTTTATGTAAAATAGAAAGCTACCCTTCCAAAGAAAGTTCTCGTTTTCAATACTTCTTTTTTATAGATTTCGAAGGACATTACAAAGACGAAAAAGTAGCCGCCATCCTAAAAAAATACGAACAAAATATCAAACATTTAGGAAGTTATATAAAACTTTGTTAATCCAGTACCGAATGGTCTTTGCCAAAGCTGTAGAACACAGGAAACTTTTTTATTGACCACCTTCGGTTTCATTGAGAATTACTTCTTGATGTATTCAATCCACACTTATAATAAAACATCAAGATTATAAAGGATACATACTCATTTGCGTTAATAATACAGCATCATCATATTACAAGTTCCCCAACGCCACTGGTTTTAAATTAAAATGCAAATGAGTACATCAAAAAATAAAGTAATTATAAAAATATTGTTGATATCTTTAATGAAAAAAATAATTGAACATGATAGCAAAGATAGCCCCTAAGATAATAAATATATTTCTCAAAAATTGAAAGGTGTGCTTAGGGCTACTTTCAAAAACCATAGTGGTAGATATTAATAAAAAAATCCCACTCATAAAAGCATACATAAAGGGATAGTAATTTTCATAGAAAGAATGAAAATCTTTCAGAAACATTATTGCTAATATTCCAAGAGGAGAAGAGCAAGCAAATAAAAATAAAAAAAGAATGAGTTTTTTCTTTTCCCAAAAAAGAGATACTAACATAAACATAAAGGCAAACGACTCTAATATTTTATGAAAAAGTATCCCCACAAGTAAACTTATAGAGAGAGTATCTTGATGAAAAGAATCAGAATGAATCAATATACCACCTTCTAAAAATGAATGCAGAAAGAGAGCAATACTAACAGAATAAGAATTGAAAGAGGAATGTTTTTTATGAGTATCTGTAGTATGTATATGCCCATGTTCTACCCCACCTGAAAAAAAAGATAAAAAATACTGCAATAAAAAACCTAATAATACAAATAGTTCTAAATGAAAACTATCCCCATACCTAAATACTTCAGGAAATATATGTATAATAGTAAGCGAAAAAAGAAACGCCCCCGAAAAAACAGAAATTATTTTGAAGTATTTATAGTACTTATTAATAGGTTTTTTTATAAAAAAAATAAAACAACCACCAAATAAAGTGCTAAAAAAAAATATTAGTATTATATTTATCATAAATATTGTAAAATATAAAAAAAAATGTAATATAATCAAATTATCAATTTTATATAATTTTTCAAATACACCTATTTAAATACATTTTAAAATGATAGAGAAAGAAATAAAAACAAAATTATCCTATAAAGTAAAAGATATAGGACTTGCAGAATGGGGAAGAAAAGAAATACAACTCGCAGAACACGAAATGCCAGGATTAATGGCATTGCGATCAGAATTTGGAAAAACCAAACCTCTCAAAGGAGCTAGAATAGCCGGTTGTCTACACATGACCATTCAAACCGCAGTACTTATAGAAACATTAGTAGAACTCGGCGCCGAAGTAACATGGTCATCTTGTAATATATTTTCCACACAAGATCATGCCGCCGCCGCTATCGCAGCAAAAGGCATACCCGTTTACGCATGGAAAGGAATGACAGAAAAAGAATTTGACTGGTGCATAGAACAAACCCTCTTCTTCGGAAAAGAAAATAAACCACTCAATATGATACTTGATGACGGGGGAGACCTTACTAATATGGTATTAGATACATATCCCGAACTCATACAACATGTAAAAGGAATATCCGAAGAAACTACCACAGGGGTTCACCGTCTATACGAAAGAGTAAAAAAAGGAACACTTCCTATTCCTGCGATTAATATAAACGACTCCGTAACAAAGTCAAAATTTGATAATAAATACGGATGTAGAGAATCATTAGTAGATGCCATCAGAAGAGCAACAGACCTCATGCTCGCAGGAAAAATAGCAGTAGTAGCAGGTTTCGGAGATGTAGGAAAAGGATCGGCAGAATCCCTCCGCAGCGCAGGAGTAAGAGTTATCGTTACAGAAATAGACCCCATTTGTGCCCTCCAAGCCGCAATGGAAGGATACGAAGTAAAAAAAATGATAGACGCAGTTACAGAAGCAGATATTATTGTTACCGCAACAGGAAATAAATCTATAATTACAGAACAACACTTCTATAAAATGAAAGACAAAGCCGTTGTTTGTAATATCGGACATTTTGATAACGAAATAGACATGGCATGGCTCAACACACACTACGGGAAAACAAAAAATACTATAAAACCCCAAGTAGATATGTACACTTTAAAAAATAAAGAAATAATAGTACTAGCAGAAGGAAGATTAGTAAACTTAGGATGTGCTATGGGACACCCATCTTTTGTAATGTCAAACTCTTTTACCAACCAAACCCTTGCCCAAATAGAACTCTGGTGCAATGGAAATAAATATACCCCAAATGTATATACTCTCCCAAAACACCTAGATGAAAAAGTAGCAAGATTACATCTCGCAAAACTCGGATGCCAATTAGAAACCCTTACAGAAAACCAAGCAGAATACATCGGAGTAAAAGTAGAAGGACCTTACAAACCTGAATACTATAGATACTAATAACATATAGTATTACAAAAAATATTATAAAAAAATAAACTTGATACGCAATCTTTGTAGAAAAACAACAAAATATCCTACAAAGATACCGTATCTACCTTGCTAAAAATAAAAGTATCGTGAAAAACACTATATTGCGTAATTAGTAAATACAACATTTTAAAAAATAAAATATAATAAATCATACCATAATGCAAGCAGTAGTAAACATATCAGGAAAACAATTTAAAGTAACAGAAAATCAATATATCTACGCTCCAAAAATGTCTGGAACGGAAGGAGCAAATGTAGAATTCGAAAACGTAATGATGATAGAAGACGGTGAAAACATAACAATAGGTTCACCTCTTATTTCAGGAGCAAAAGTAAACGGAATTATACAATCTCACGTAAAAGGAGATAAAGTAATAGTATTTCGTAAAAAAAGAAGAAAAGGATACAAAAAAAAAAATGGGCATCGCCAACTATTTACAAAAGTACTCATTCAAACAATAAATAAATAAAAAAACCATGGCACATAAAAAAGGGGAAGGTAAAGTAAAAAACGGAAGAGATTCCAAAGGAAAACGATTAGGAGTAAAATTATTTGGAGGACAACATGCAAAAGCAGGAAATATAATAGTAAGACAAAGAGGAACCAAACATCATATAGGAATAAACGTAGGTTTAGGAAAGGACTATACTATATTTGCACTAAAAGATGGAATCGTAACATTTAAAAAAGGAATAAACAACAGATCTTTTGTCTCTGTTATCCCACAAATATAAAATCTTTTTTATAGTTTTTCTTTGTTTTGCAATGCTCAATAAAAGATTCCTCAGAATAAAAGCGATGCAGGCTTATTTTGCATACGAACAAGGATTAAGATCTTCCTATTCTATTTCTTTACAAAAAATAGAACATTTTTTTCGAGATGATATGTATAAACATTCAGAAGAAGATAATAATTCCTCCCAAATAACATTACAAAAAATTGAAAAAGCACAAAAATGTTTCAAAATAAGTCAAGAAAAAAAGATAATATCCTTTGAAAAAGATTACTCAGATGATATAAAAGAAGCAGTAATAGCTTCCTATACCTATTATAACCAAGAATTTCAAAATAATAAAAACAATTCTTTAGAATTTTTACTCACGGATATAAAAGAATTAGAATATATATATATATTTTGCTTACTTATACCCGTAGAATTATCAAAAATATTGTATGAAGAAAAAAAAAGGAAAATACATTCAAAAATTATAGGAAATACAATAATTCAAAATGACTATAATCTATTAGAAAATAAAATTATTGTAGCATTACAGAACAATAAAAAACTCCATTCTTCTGCCATTGCTCAAAAAATATCATATAATTATTATCATGAAGAACTCCTTTTTTGGTATAAAACATTTTTAAAAACCGATGAAAAGTACAAAGAATATACAAACAAAAATTCACCAGACTTAGAAGAAGATAAAGCAATACTAAGACATTTCTTTAGCAATATATTATTTAAAGAAGAAAAAATAGATGTATTCTTAAGAGAAAAAAATATTTGTTGGGAAGAAAATAGACATATTATCAAGGGATTAATAGCATCCGCTATAAAATCATTCCCAACAGAAATAGGGGATATTGACATACCGAATATTTGGATAGACGAAGAGTATCAATTGTTCTCTCAAACACTCTGTAAAAAAACAATAGAAACAAATGAGTATACAGAAACTCTTATATCAGAATATGCAAAAAATTGGGATATAAGTAGATTAACCCTAACTGATAAGGTTATTTTGAAACTCTGTGTAACAGAAATGATTCATTTTTCCTCCATACCATTAAAAGTAAGTATGAATGAATATATAGAAATAGCCAAAGTATACAGCACAGACAAAAGTAAAGAATTTATAAATGGAATATTAGAAACCATAAAAAAAAAACTTATTCAAGACAATAAAATACAAAAAACAGGGAGAGGATTAATAGATAACCAATAATTTTTATAACAATGAGCAAATCAAGTAATAGTTTTATCGCTTTTTTAATAGGATTAATGACAGGTGCTGTGATGGGAATTTTATATGCTCCGAATAAAGGATCGGATACAAGAGAGATACTTACCCAAAAACTGAGCAAGTATAAAATCCAATTACAAAATATATTACAGGAAATGAGAAATAAAAGCAAGACTCTCCGTAATAATAGTAATGTAAAACAAGAGGAAGAAGTATTGGAAAATACCGAAAACCTTAAAAAAGCAGAAGATTTTATTTTAGGGATAGATGATTTTATTGAAGAAATAAATAAAAACAAAAACAAGTAATAATGAAGCAAGAGTGTTTGTCTTTTAATTATAGGTCCCTTTTTCAAACAAATAATTATATTTTACATGATACAAGATTTACACTTTACACGACAGGAATACAATAAAGGGGATTTGAATGAGTCATCTATAGATAAATGCCCTATTGAACAATTTCGTAAATGGTTTTCTGAAGCATCATTATTAGTAAAAGAACCAAATGCTATGACCTTATCTACTGTTTTTAACGAGCAACCTTCCTCAAGAATCGTATTATTAAAAGAAATAGATAAAAAGGGCTTTACTTTTTTTACGAACTATAAGAGCAGAAAAGGAAAAGAAATTTCTCACAATCCAAAAGTTTCTCTTTCTTTTTTTTGGGAAGTACTGGAAAGACAAGTGCGTATTGAAGGACGAGCAGAAAAAGTGTCAGATTCTGATTCGGAGCATTATTTTCAATTACGTCCCAAAGAAAGTCAAGTATCCGCTTGTATCTCATCTCAATCAGAATATATAGACAGTAAGTACACCCTAGAAAAAAAATATAATGATTTTTTAGATATTCATAAAAATACATTTATTGCACGTCCACAACATTGGGGAGGGTATAGGGTTATCCCACATACTATTGAATTTTGGCAAGGAAGACCGCATCGACTTCATGACAGAATCGTATATATTCAAACAAAAAACGGTTGGGATATACAACGCTTATATCCATAAAATCAAATGCATTTCAGTTTTACTCAGTAACAATGTTTTTCATCCATATAAAAAAATAATAATTTTATGTTTACTAATTTTCATATATCTAATTTCAAAACACACGTCGATTCCGATATAAATATCGAAGATGTAATACTCATAACAGGTGATAATAACTCGGGTAAGAGTAATCTCCTTGCGGGACTAAGTTTTTTTTCAAAACTGGTAAGCAGTGCTTTTCCAGAGAGTAAAAAAAATAAAGAATTAAAGGATTCTTATTATTTTTCCAATAAAAATGTATTTAGTAATAATGACACTCCTATTTCATTTTCTGCTCATTGGAACGATGAATCTGCTCATATTAAATATAGTATTGAACTATATTGTCAAGATAGTAATGTAGGATGTAGAGAGAAATTGGATATTTCCTTAGAGGATAGAAATAAAGTATTTGAACATGGTTTCCATTCCATTTCTCGTGAGCTTCTACTGAGAACCCAAATTCAAAATGAAGAACTTGACTTTGAATTTTCTAAGGCAGCAGATATATTTTTTAAAGCATTAGCGTCTCTTTATTATTATAATTTTCAATCGGCATTATTAAAAGGAATGGCATATCCTGCTGTATATGCTAACGGTCAAATGAAACCATCAGAAAAAAGGGACTTTATAAAAGAATTTAAAGACAAAAAAGCATATCCTCACACAGCAAGTGAATTAGGAAAAGAGGGGTCTAATTTTTTATCTCTCATTAAATTTATAAAAGAAAAAGACATCGAAACATACAATAAATTTATTGGTTCTCTGAAAAAATTCCAAAAAACGTTCATCGGTATCCATATACATAAAGACCAAATAGCTTGGCAATTTGAGGAAAAAAATTCCTTGTATCCATTTTTTTCATCGGATAAAACCTCAGATGGATTTATAAAAATAGCTACCATAGCATTACTCTGCTCTCTCAAAAAAAAACCATCTGTTATTATGATAGAAGACATAGAAAGCTGTATAAGCTATAAAAACATGTCTTTACTCATCCAATGGCTTATCGAAATTTCTCAAAAAGGAGAAAGGATTCAATTTATTTTTACTTCTTACAATCCTTTACTCATAAAAGAATTTTCCGATAAACTCACCAGTGTCTATATTGTTTCTACAGAAAAAAATAACCAATACATAAGTAATGTAACCGATGCTGAAAAAAGAATTAGTTTTTTAGCAAAACAAGGTCATATAGATCAGCGTAAAATCATAAACAAAAATGGTGCCACCTCTGTGGATAACACATTACTCATGGAACTTATTTACAATGGAAATCTGTTATATAACTAAAAAAATATAAATGGATAATTGTATATTATGAATTTTTGGGCTCCTTTTCCACTTGTTCGGTATGTAGTATTACTTATATTGGGAATACTTATAGCAGAATCTGTAGAATCCATGCCCGAAATATCTCTCTTACACCTCCTCGTTTTTTTTCTTGGCTATACCACCTGTATTCTTATATTTTCTTTTTATAGATTATATAAGAATATTCTCTTTATAAGTTTGTATGCATCGGCTCTCTTTTTTTTACTGGGAGTGGTTGCACAACAAACCCACTCTGTATTGAACAAAAGCTATCATTTTGCTTCCCATTCTCCAAACTTTTTTTTCTATAGAGGTAATATTATAGAAGAAGTAACAGAAAAAGAACATTCTTATGCTTTTACCGTTCGGGTAGATAAGATATTCGATGGAAAAAAAATCATTCCTACAAGGTCAAAAGTATTAATATATCTAAAAAAAGATACATCTCTCCATCCTCAAAAATTATTTGTATATGGAACGGTGCTTTGGATAAAGGGGATCCCTTCCAAAATCAAAAATTCGGGAAACCCATATACTTTTGATATAGAAACATATATGAAAAGGAAAGGCTTAGAATATCAACATTTTGTGAAAAAAGAAAACCTAAAAATAATAGGAACGTATCAAGAGAATTATCTCATCGCAAAATCATTGGTTTTAAAGCATACTATGAGAGATATTATACGCTCGTATGTGCTTACCAAAAATGAAAAGGGAATAGCAGAAGCACTTCTTTTAGGAATAAAAGAAGAAGTAGAATCAGGACTGATACAATCTTATGTCTCCGCAGGAGTGATGCACGTATTGGCAGTATCAGGGATGCACGTGGCACTCATTTTTGGAATTTTCTCTTTTCTCCTGTCCCCGATAGAAAAACGAAAGTATGGTAATTTCATCACTTTTCCTCTTTTATTATTAATTCTATGGACTTTTGCTTTTGTGACAGGGCTTTCCGCCAGTGTATTAAGAGCTACGGTTATGTTTTCTCTTATTTTATTTGGAAAAAATATAGCCAAAAAATCCAATGTCTATAATTTTATAGCACTTTCCGCATTACTATTACTCCTTTATGAACCCGTTTTTATATTTAATCCCGGTTTTTTACTTTCGTACTTAGCGGTGATAGGAATCGTTTACTTATATCCCCTTATTTACAAGTCCTTAGAGGCATCTCACATCGTATGGGATTATGTATGGAGTATTACAGCTATGTCTATAGCTGCTCAAATCGGCACTTTACCCATTGCAATGTATTATTTTTATCAATTCCCTACTTATTTTTTAGTGGCAAATATCATTATTATTCCTCTTTCATCTGCTATAACCTTTATGGGTGTTGCTCTTATGTCTTTTTATTTTGTATATGAGCCAATTGCCTTTATAATAGGAAAAATATTTGCTCTGCTTATCCTCTTGCTCAACAATACAGTAGTTTTTATCTCGTCCTTACCCCAAAGCACCATTTATCCCCTTTATGTATCTGCTTTTCAGACGGTTGTTTTGTATCTTTTGCTCATATCTCTGCTTGCTTTATTCTCCAATAAGAAATTTCTTTGGGTAAAAGTGTGTTTTGTATGTTTTGTTTTACTCATCGCATCGAAATTGGTGCAAGAAATACAAACCATTCGGCAATCAAAAATAATTATTTACAACATAAAGCAGCCCATAGTAGAATACCAACAAGGACAAACCATATCTATTTACTATCCTAAAACAATTGACAGCAAAACTTTTGACAATGCTATAAAGCCATACCATATAAAAAATGGTATCATAAAGCCCTTTCTCAAAACCACTTACGACACCATTCCTTCTAAAATGCTAAAAACAAATGCTCTCACTTTGCTCAAGATAAAAAATAAAAAAATAGCACATATTCAAAAAGAAATACTGCTTAAAACCCCTCTAAAAGCGGATATAATACTCGTTTCTTACGAATCCCTCTCTCCAAAAATACTTCCATCCCTCTCCGCAGCATATATAGTTTTTGATGGTACCAATTCTGAAAGGTACCTTACAAATATGCTAAAAGATATACCACCACATATAAAAACACATAACACTCAAACAATGGGAGTTTTTTTGCTCCCATTGTAAAAACGGGAAAGATACATGGAAAATAACGTTTTTTTTCGTTTTTTTAAATAAGGTTTAAAAAAAAAAAATTGTGGAAAATTCAAAAATAAATGGTTTAATGTCATGTTTGATTTATCTTTATGAAATAATGAAATATGACACCACCTACATAAAATTAGAAGGTTTTTTGCTATAAAATCACTCATTAACAAAAATTAACATCTTTTTTTCGTTGTTTTAAATAAAATTCAAAAAAAAATATAATTTGTGAAAAATTCAAAAATAAATGTTTTATATTCATGTTTGATTTATTTTTGTGAAATAGCATTATGAAATATGACACCTACAAACCAAAAGAATG
>JASGCU010000066.1:10648-13269 GCA_030053935.1 Chitinophagaceae bacterium | reverse complement strand
TTGTATAAAATTGCCCTGCAAAAAAAGAAAGTATAAAAAAAAGTTGTTTCATTGTTGAAATAAGTGAACGATGGTGCAATATACATTTATGCAATTATGCAATATAAGATTTTTTTGAGGAAATAAAAAAATACAGCAATATGCGGCTATAGATTGTATGCTATAATAGATATCTTGTATAATTGCTTGATGAAAATATTGTATTTTTGTGTAAAACAGATAAAAAATTTATTATTTACCATACTTATACTAAAAAAAAGAAAAGAAAAGAATTTTTTATTATTTTTGGATAACAATACAATTACTCATTTTTTAACACACAAAATAAACTTTAATAATGGAAGAGCATACAGTAAAAGACACAAAAATAGTGTTACAAGAAAGTGCAAAAGTGGAAGAAATAGCGTATCTTATAGATTTGATATCTAAAAAAGATTTAGAAGAAGTAGAAATCCAAACAACTTATTGTTGGATAAAAACAAAAAAAACTGCAAGACAAGAAGTAATACCAGCGTATCAACCTGTGATGCCATCTCCTGTTTCTCATATTGGAACACCACAAATAGTGAATAGTTTACCAATAACAGAAGATATCCCCAAAAAGAAAACCGGAGAACCATCCACAGGAAATACACATAGCATAAGGTCTCCTTTCATAGGAACTTTTTACACCAGCAGTGCCCCTGGAAAACCACCATACGTATCCGAAGGAGATAAAATATCTGCTAAGCAAAAAGTTTGTACCATCGAAGCTATGAAAACTTTTAATGAATTGGAATCTGATGTCAGCGGAACCATAATAAAAATATGTGTTCAAAATGGAACCTCTGTAGAATTTGACCAAGAACTCTTTGTAGTAGATGTTTCATAAACAAAAACGTATATGTTTAAAAAAATACTTATAGCAAATAGAGGTGAAATAGCCCTCAGAATCATAAGAACATGCAAAGAAATGGGAATAAAAACTGTCGCAGTTCATTCCACTATTGATAGAGAATCTCTTCATGTAAAATTTGCTGACGAATCTGTCTGCATAGGTCCCCCTCCCAGCATAAAATCATATCTCAAAGCGTCTCATCTTATTTCTGCTGCACTTATTACAAACGCCGATGCCATTCATCCAGGATACGGTTTTTTATCAGAAAATGCTGAGTTCTCACAATTATGCGAAGACCATAAAATTAAATTTATAGGTGCAAGCCCCGCAATGATAATGGCTATGGGAGATAAAGCAACAGCAAAAAAAACAATGGAGCAAGCAGGAGTACCTATTATACCAGGTTCCAAAGGACTACTTTCTTCGGTAGAAGAAGGAAAAAAAATAGCATCTGCTATTGGTTATCCAGTGTTATTAAAAGCAACTGCGGGTGGAGGTGGAAGAGGTATGAGAGTAGTAAAAGATGAAAGCGAATTTCAAAGATATTGGGACGAAGCAAAATTAGAATCAGGAACTGCTTTTGGCAATGATGGATTATATCTAGAAAAATTTGTAGAAGAACCCCGGCATATAGAAATCCAAATCGTAGGAGACAAAAGAGGAAAAGTATGCCATCTATCAGAAAGAGATTGTTCTATACAAAGAAGACACCAAAAACTCCTAGAAGAAACCCCCTCACCTATTGTATCACAAGAATTACGAGAAAAAATGGGAGCAGCAGCCATTGCAGGTGCCGAATCTATCAAATATGAAGGTGCAGGAACTATAGAATTCCTTTTAGATAAACATAAAAATTTTTATTTTATGGAAATGAACACAAGAATTCAAGTAGAACACCCTATTACAGAGCAAGTCACCACTTTTGACCTCATAAAAGAACAAATTTTAGTAGCCTCAGGTGTAAATATATCAGGAAAAAATTATTATCCCCAACTCCACTCAATGGAATGCCGTATAAACGCCGAAGACCCACGAAATAAATTCCAACCTTGCCCAGGAAAAATAACACAACTCCACATGCCAGGAGGACACGGAATAAGGATAGACAGCCACGTATATGCCGGATATACCATACCTCCAAACTACGATTCTATGATAGGAAAACTTATTGTAACCGCTCAATCCCGAACAGAAACCATAACAAGAATGAAACGTGCTTTGAGTGAATTTGTCATAGAAGGAGTAAAAACTACTATTCCTTTTCATCTCAAACTTATGGACAATGAAAACTTCAAAGCAGGTAATTTTACTACCGCTTTCTTGGAAACATTTGATTTTACAGAACTATAACGAAGAGAGAAAAATACGTTTTACCTTCTAAATATGGAGCAACAAATAACAGAAAGTGATTTTAAAATAAAGTTTGATGGTCAGCAGCATCAAGTAGATGCACAGATTTTAATCAGCAGTTTAATCCATACAACAACCATAATTCAGGAGTTAAACAACCATTACCATACAGGTAAAAAAATTGAAATAAAAGTAAAAGCTTTGAAAGAAGGAAGCTTTTTAGTGCATATAGAATTAGTAGAAACAGCATTGGAAACACTGAAAACTCTTTTTACACAAGAGAATCTACTCTTTGCATCGGGTATTATAAGCGGGCTTGTTGGACTTATTGAAATTAAAAAACATCTCAGGGGACAGAAACCAAAAGAAATAAAGAAGGAAGGAAGGAAGGAAG
>JASGCU010000066.1:0-10548 GCA_030053935.1 Chitinophagaceae bacterium | reverse complement strand
GAAGGAAGGAAGGAAGGAAGCATAACAAGAATTACCATTCACAATAATACTACTCTCAATATCAATAGTGACATCTATAATATCTATGAAACAAATGTTACCATAAATGACGCTCTTTCTCAAAACTTTGATGTGCTGGATAACGACCCCGCAATTACTGCGTTTGAAATTACTGACAAAAAAGAAAATCCATATATACGAGTAGAGAAATCAGATTTTAAAGATATGACACTGAAATCTGAACATATCGATAAAAACAAAAAGTATACAATTGAAATAACTCGTCTCAATATTGTTCGTGTTGCTTTTGAGGAAAATTTAAAATGGGACTTCTATTATAGAGGTAATAAAATTTCCGCAATAATTAATGGTCCTCATTTTTATACACGAATAGACCGAGGAGAATCTTTTGCCAAAGGGGAAGTTTTAGAAGTAGAGTTGCAAATCAATCAAATATTTGAGGAAAGCGTCCATACATTTATCAATAAATCCTATCAGATTAACAGAATAATAAACCATTACGCAAGAGGAGAACAGAAAAAAATATACTTTGACGACGATAATACAGAATCATCCTCATAATAATTTCAAAAATAATTGTGTATCAAAATATTGTAATTTTTATAAATTCCTTTCAAATAAAATATGGAAAATTGTAGCTTTAGTATTAATTTTTATGAAGAGACGGATGCTCTATTAGGAAGAGCAAAAACAGTAATAGAAAAAATGGGAGGGAGCTTTACGGGAAGCAATCAGAACGGGAACTTCTTCATCCACACCCCCATAGGAGCGGTAAGAGGTACTTATATAGTAAATAATAACTCCATTCTTTTTCAGATTACCGATAAACCATTTCTTATCACCTGTGGTAAAATAGAAGGCGAGATTAGAAAATATCTCAATATATCACCTCTAGGAAAAAACATATAACCCCTATTCCAAAATACTTCGCTTTGAAGAAGCATTTCTATACAGATTCAAACTATCTAATAGATGCGTATAAATATTTTTTAGTTTATCCTGATGCTCTAAATAATACTTATAACTTCTGTTATATATTTTGGTATCTGTCTTATATTTTTTAAGTATTTTGAGTTCTTTTTCTTGATATACTTGTTTTTGCTGCTCTTCGGTTAATTTCATTTCATCAATCAGCGTTTCCAATATATATATTTCCACAAAGATAGATACCATTTTCTCCTCAGGAATTATCTGTTCCTCATCCTCCTTGTTAGGAATGCATTTTTGAAAAAAGAAAGCACACAAAATGGTGCCAATTATATATTTCATCGTCTCTTATGGTGGGTTCTAAAAATTGATTTCTTCGAAAAAAATGTTGGTAATTATTGATTTTTAAGGGAAACAGTTTTTAGAATTTGAATTTTTAGAATCTCTCCCAAATCATTTTCGTTTTTTAAATGTATTTATAATTATATAATATACTATATGTTGTAAGGTGTATCAAGTAGGTTTGGGAATACTTGCATATATTTTTTGAGCTGTTTCGTATATTTTTTGAGTATCAAAACCGCATTCAAAATGCAATTGTTCAGGTTCCCCGTGTTCTACTATCCTATCGGGGATTCCTAATCTTGTCACTTTGCATGTGTAATCCATTTCAGCAAGAACTTCTAATACCGCACTGCCAAAGCCCCCTGGCAAACACCCATCTTCAACCGTAATAATATATTTATATTGAGAAAATATGAGAGAGAGCATTTCTGTATCTATTGGTTTTACAAATCTCATATCATAATGTCCCACAGAAATATTTTCTTTTTGGAGCATTACACATACCTTTCTTATAGTGTTGCCTGCTGTTCCTATGCTCACAAAAGCAATATCTTTGCCCTCTCTTATACATCTTCCTTTTCCTATTTCTAATAATTGGATTGGCGTTTTCCATTCGGGCATTACGCCTTGACCTCTTGGATAACGAATACTGAATGCGGAATTTTTGATAAAAGTAGCTGTATACATCATATTTCGTAACTCTTCTTCGTTCATGGGAGCGGCTACAATTATATTTGGTATGCATCGCATATAGGCAATATCATAGTTTCCATGGTGAGTTGGTCCGTCTTCTCCTACAAGTCCTGCTCTATCTAAACAAAAAATCACGGGAAGATTTTGTAAACACACATCGTGAATCACTTGGTCATATCCTCTCTGCATAAAACTGCTGTAGATATTACAAAAAGGAATAAGTCCCTGTGTTGCTAAACCCGCAGAGAACGTGACCGCATGCTGTTCTGCTATTCCAACGTCAAAACATCTATCAGGAAACTCTTTCATCATAAGATTGAGGGAAGAACCCGATGGCATAGCAGGAGTAATAGCAACTATTTTTTCGTTTTCTCTTGCTAATTCTATTATGGTATGCCCAAATACATCTTGATATTTTGGTGGTTGTGGGGTATCAAATATTTTTTTATGAATCACACCTGTAATTTTATCAAATTTTCCAGGCGCATGCCATACAGTTTGGTTTTGTTCGGCTACCCCATATCCTTTTCCTTTTACTGTAATGCAATGAAGTATTTTAGGACCATTAATAGATTTTATATCGTTAAAAATATCTACCAAATGCAGAACATCGTGTCCATTTATAGGTCCAAAATATCTAATATTGAGAGATTCAAAATAATTACTTCTTTGAAGGATAAGCCCTTTTATACTGGTTTCTACTTTGGTGATAAAGTCTCTCGTATTTTCCCCTATTTTTTTGAATTTTCCCAAAGTATTCCATACATCTTCTTTTATTTTATTGTACGTTTGAGAAGTACTGATATCCAAGAGATAATTTTTTAATGCTCCTACATTAGGATCTATGGACATACAGTTATCATTGAGAATAATAGTCAAATTAGAATCTGAAACCCCTGTATGATTCATTGCCTCAAAAGCCATTCCTGCAGTTAAAGCCCCATCTCCAATAACAGCTATATGTTGTCTTTCAAATTCTTTTTTATATTTGGAAGCAATTGCCATTCCTAATGCCGCCGACAGAGAAGTAGAACTATGTCCCACCCCAAAGGCATCATATTCGCTTTCTTTTCTTTTTGGGAATCCAGAAATACCTTTGTAAATTCTATTGGTATGAAAAACATCTCGTCTTCCCGTGAGTATTTTATGCCCGTATGCCTGATGCCCCACGTCCCAAACAAGCAAATCATAAGGGGTATTAAAAACGTAATGTAATGCGACTGTCAACTCAATTGTTCCTAAGTTCGCACCAAAATGCCCCCCATATTGGGAAACATTATGAATGATAAATTGCCGTAATTCTTCACAGATTGTAGACAACAATTCTTTCGGCACTTCTTTCAAATCCAAAGGGCTTTGGATGTCTGATAAATATGTTTTCATTATTTGATTGTTTTTGTCTTTTGAAAATAAAAGTTGTTATATACCTCCCGCTATTACTTGTATCCATGTCTCTTCTTGCAGATATTTTTGAGACATATACAGTATGTCTTCCGCAGAAATATGTTGCAAAGTAGCATAAAATTCATCATAGTAACCATAATCTAATCCATATATATTGATATTTTTGAACTTATCCATCAGCTGAAAGGGAGTATTTAAGCTCGATAAAAAACTTCCCTTCATATAATTACAAACCAAATCCATTTCTTCTTTAGAAACAGGATTCGTTTTGAGTATTCGCATCTCTTTTAATATTTCTTCTACCGCAAACAGAACAGATTCTTTATGTATATCTGAGTATAAAAACCAATAAGATTCTTGTTTCAGATGCACAAAAGAAGAATGGATTCCATAAGTAAGCCCTTGTTTCTCTCTTATATTTTTCATAAGGCGACTCCCAAAATACCCTCCCAATATCTCATTTACAATAGTTAATGTAATAAACTCATGGTGGTTCTTTTGTATACAGTAGTGTCCCATTTTGAGAGAAGATTGCACCGTATTTTCCAATGGTATTATATGCCGAAGAGAACTTGTAGGAGAATAGGAATAAGAAGTCGTTTTATTACGAAAATACTTCCATTTTTCAAAAGGAGTAGTAATTTCTTTTTCCTCTGATGGAGAAACATTTCCCGAAATAAAGAGAGTCATTTCTGCAAAAAGATTTTTTAAATGATACTGAAGCAAATCTTCTCTGCTCACAGATAGCACTTGTTCTTCTGTCAATGTAGATCCGTATGGGTGTGCATCAGAAAAAAGCACTTGACGAAAACCATTGTTGGATAAAGAACGTGTTTGTTTCTTTTGCAATACTATATTTTGAATAGTAATTCTTTTTTGTAACTCTAATTCTTCTTCGGGAAAAGAGCATTCTAAAAAAACATCAGTGAGAAATGGGATAATCTTTGGTAAATATTTCGGCTGGCAATAGAGGGTAAAAGTAATAAAATCAAAACCATTTGTCACCTCTGTAAAAGCACCATAGAAGTCCAAATGATTATTAATTTCCTCCGAAGAAAGTTTTTTTGTTCCCGATAAGAGCATTTCAGAGCAGAGGTAAGCGACCCCTGGCTTTGGTTCGTACCATTTTCCGCTGCAAAATAAAATTTCTACTCGGCATATTTTTGTTTCTCCCATATTGAGAATATGCACAGGAATACCGTTACCAATAAAAGTAGATTCTACTTTTTGAAAAGAAACAGAAGTCGGTAATTGAAATTTAGGGGCAGTAGTGCGGTCTAATTTTTCCATGTAATTGATACAGAATTAAAAATGAAGGTTATAAATTCACTACGCAAACTCTCTTTTAAAGAAATACTGAGTAGCATTTGATAAATAAAACACGTACAAATAAGCGTCTCTAATAAAACAAACAACTTACTGTAGTTAATCAAATAATTTACTCCCGCAGGATTTGAGCAATCATACACCTTGCGCTACCTCCACCTACTTTTTCAATGGTAGGAATATTAATGGGTGTTAATTCTCCAAATTTACTGAGAGTGACTTTTTGTACTTCTTGCAATCTATTGAAAGCGGTTTGAGATAAGACAATCAGAGTTTTTCCTTGTTTCGTTTTTACCTCTAACATATTTCCTAAAAAATTTTTCATCTGCTCTAAGCTAATTTTTATAATTTTCTTATTACCTACTCGTAAGTTTTTTAAAACTATTTCTCTTTCTTTTTTGTTTGCAATACTCTCCGAGCAAACAACCGCAAAATTGCTGCCTATACACATCATTACATTGGTATGATAAATTTCTTTTTTATTTTCGTCTATAGCATTAAAAATAACGGCTTTATAATGAAGAGTATTTGCTAAAAGGGTTACTAAATCGCTATTGGTTCGTGGTGAAATACAAGCAAAAAGAATTTTATTGAGATGGTCAAAAACTACACTTCCTGTGCCTTCTAAATATTGATTATTATTTTCGTATTTGCTCCAATCAATAATTTCAGGTATCTGAGTCGTTTTATAAAAATCTTTAATAATTTCTATCCTTTTTTCTTCCCTTCTATTAGTAGATAACATTGGATAGACAAAAATTCTTCCATCGGGATTAAAACTTATCCAATTGTTTGGAAAAATAGCATCCGGTTTAATAGGTGTTTGAGTGTCTTCTACCACAAAAACATCTACACCTTTTTCTTTTAGTACGCTCACCGCATTGTCAAATTCAACTAAAGCTTTTTGTTGAACTAAAGAATCTGCTTCTGTTGGCATATGTTGAAAAGCGTTACTTTGGGCAGTTTGTATGTTATATCCAAAATTTGCCGGTCTTACCATCATAACTTTTGTAGAGCTTTGTTGTGCAAAGACGCTCCAAGATAAATATAAAAAGAAAAAAAAGAATATGTTTTGTTTCATATAAATAAGATGTATTTGTATAAATAAAGTGTATATATGTAAATTTTTGTTTATCGAGTCCACTACAAAAAATCTTTTTTACAAAACTATTGAGTTTTAAACCCTATTGGTAATCAAATAGGTATAAAATTATAAATGGTATCAAAAGTGACTTTTCAAAGTAGAATCTTTATTGTATAGTAATAATATTTTATTTTTTTAAAATCTTGTTTAACTCATAATATCAATATTTATCTACGACTATCTTTGTATCTTTTGTATAACAATAAAAAAACATACCACAAAGTTCACAAAGAATTATGAATGGTATGACTGTAATTCCGAATAGGTTTAATTATTGCGAGTATATATATTGCTATAATCATCCCACCCTTTCTGGATTTTTTCTTTTATAATGAAAGATACAAAAAGCTATTTGTAATTATGTATTTTACATTATATGGAATTTGTAATAATTTTTTCTATTATACTAAAATATCTACATTTTTTTGATACAAAAACAATAAGAATTTACTCCATAAATCAAAAAAATAATATAAAATTATTATTTTTCATAACTTACCACTCAAACCTTTCAATCTCTATTTATTATTAAACTATATTAACATCCGAAAAGTTACTTTTTATTAATATAATGGTAATTACAAAATTAATATAATGGTAATTACAAATCTTATTTTTTGATAAAAATAGAATAATGTATTTAATAAAAAATTTATAAATCAAAATAAATAACAAATCAAATGACAAAAATGAGAACTATTCTTATAGTAATGTTGTTATGCCCTATAAGTATATATGGACAAAGTAATTATTGGCAGCAAAAAGTAGAATACACCATAGATGTGGATATGGATGTAAACACACATAGAATGAAAGGAAATGAAATAGTATGGTATTATAATAATTCGCCCGATACCTTAAAGAAAGTATTTTTTCATCTCTACCTCAATGCATTTCAACCTGGAAGTATGATGGATATTCGTTCCCGAACTATTTCCGATCCCGATAGAAGGGTTGGCGAGAGAATACTCCATCTGAAACCCGAAGAGCAAGGGTATGAGAAAATTATTGCTCTCAAACAAAACAGACAAGCGGTAGAATATTTTGTAGATGGAACAATTTTAGAGGTAGAACTTCATTCACCTATTGCTCCCAAAAATAAGACATTCTTTACATTAGAATTTGAAGCACAGATTCCTTTACAAATAAGACGTTCGGGGAGAAACAGCAGTGAAAACGTAGCTTATTCTGTAAGTCAGTGGTATCCTAAAATAGCGGAATATGACCATATGGGATGGCATACAGACCCTTATGTTGCACGAGAATTTTATGGTGTTTGGGGTAATTTTTCCGTTCGTATCTTAATAGATTCTAATTATGTAGTAGCCGCTTCGGGTGTCTTGCAAAATGCAACAGAAGTAGGAAAAGGATATATTGAAAATTCTCTTGTGAATAAAAAAAATTCTCAAGCAAAACTTCTTTGGAAGTTTGAAGCAAAAAATGTGCATGACTTTATGTGGGCAGCAGATCCTCATTATATTCACGATG
Organism: Chitinophagaceae bacterium; assembly: GCA_030053935.1. NCBI lineage: Bacteria > Pseudomonadati > Bacteroidota > Chitinophagia > Chitinophagales > Chitinophagaceae > Chitinophagaceae bacterium. The sequence goes on along the minus strand of JASGCU010000066.1, from coordinate 3,200 downwards.
TAGTAACCCCTCCCAATTTACCTACTTTTCATTTTTTTTATAAATCCGACACCGCTATTATAAAAAATTGGAAAAAACTCCAAGTGGACTTTCCTAAAGCATTTTCTTATCTGAATACACATTTTGGAGAATACTCATATCCCGTTTTTTCCGTTATTCAAGGAGGAGATGGAGGAATGGAATATCCTATGTCTACCCTTATTACGGGTAATAGAAAATACAGGTCACTCATAGAAGTAGCTATTCACGAGGCGGCACACAGTTGGTATCAAGGATTATTGGCTACGAATGAATCGCTTTATCCTTGGATGGATGAAGGATTTACAGAGTATGCAACTGTTTTTACAGAGCATTTTTTATTTGATTCTCTTGATAAAGCTTCGTATATAAACCCATTAGAAGCTGCCTACAAAAGCTATTTTGCATTGGTAGCGAGCAATAAACAGGAAAGCATGATTACTCACAGTGACCACTACTCTACTAATTTTGCCTATTCTATAAATGCCTACGCTAAAGGGGCTATCTTTGAGCATCAACTTGGTTATATAATAGGAGAAAATAAACTCAAAAAAGGGCTTTTGAAATATTTTAATACTTGGAAATATAAACATCCCACTCCCGCAGATTATCTTAATATTATGGAAAAAACATCGGATATACAATTAGATTGGTATTACCAACATTTTGTTAATTCTATCAATACCATAGATTATGGAATAAAATATGTAGAAACTCAAGATACTACCACGCAAGTCATATTAGAAAGAATTGGAAAAATGCCAATGCCCATAGATATTCTAGTAAAGTATGAAGGGGGAACAGAAGAAGCATTTTATATCCCTCTTGATCTTATGCGTGGTATAAAAGAAAACGAAAACACGTTTTTGAAAAGAAATGTTTTAATTCAATGGAACTGGACACATTCTTATTATACCTTTATTATACCAAAGCCACTCAAAAAAATTATTTCCATAGAAATAGACCCAAGTCAAAGAATGGCAGATATAGACAGAAATAACCAACAATACCCCCATACAATTATACACCATACCCAAACAGGAACCTCTTATGAAAGGTATAATGAAAAAAAAGAGTAAATATTGACTTCAAAATCACTATAATTATGAGTTAAGATTTTTTTATTTGTGTCTTTTGTGAAATTAAAAAAATAAAAACGCTCTTAATAACATTTAGATTAGTAAAAAATAAAATAATCACATCATATTTATTTTGCTTATTTTTGACATGTGTTCAATTTTTTTTTCATTTCAATGAAACTTGTAAAAATAATACCTACATAAAATGATAAATACTTCCTAATGTTGGGGTTATTTACGTGAATTTCGTTGAAAAAAGAATAATGTTAATATATCTCTATAAACCTAAATATTTCAGCAAGACAAATATCACAGGAAATAGAAATAAGTGAATCATATCCCAAAAAATGTTCAGTAAAGGAGAGGAATATATCTAAAAAAAATATAACACAAGAGAGATTATGCCGCAATCCACATATTTTAAAAAAGCAGCAGAAAAACACTATAATTTTTGTGACTACGCACTCAAAAATATAGATGCCATAAAAGATGATAATAAAAGAGTACAAATTTGATATAATATCTACTATATTTCGGGATATATTGTAGAATGTATCTTGAAACATTGCCTAGTGGAGAGAAAAATGAATAATTCTATGACCGAGCAAAAAGCAATTAAAGAAGTAATAAAATATAATCATAAAATAGAAGAAATAGCTCAAAAGTGCGATGAAGGTGAGGAAGGAGCAAATTTTAATTTTCTAAACCCAATAAGATGTAATTCTTTGTTAAAAAATTGGAACGCAAATATACGTTATGAAACGGACTATACAGAAAAGAATATAAACACAATGAGTATAAAAAAAGCATTTAAAACAATAGAAGAGATTTATAGAACAGTAAATAAACAATATTAATGGTAAAGCTTTTTGAAAAATGTTCAGAGATAGATAGAATATTCCAAAAGGATATCTATCAAAGAAGTGTTAAAAAACACAAGATATTTTTGCGGGGGAATGAAAATTTTTATGTGTATATTCTCATAGAAAAAAAAAATGAAACAGATGAAAATGTAAAAAAAATAGAGGACGAAATATTAGAAATCTATCCTTCTGCGGAAATTTCTTTTTTATACGAATCCGATGTGGAGGAAGATGATTTTTACAAAGATATATTTTCTGAAGCAACCAATAATGGAAATATTCATATAGAATATGGACGAAGGCGTTTTAATACGTTTCTCAATAAGCCCGTTGATAAGGTGCGGTTTGAAAGAAAAAATGATTCTTGCCCTATAGTTACTTTTTATAGTTATAAAGGAGGAATGGGACGTTCTACTACTCTTGCTTTTTTTGCACTCCATCTTGCCTTCAAAAAAAGATTAAAAGTGTTTATTATTGATGCAGACTTTGAGGCACCAGGGTTTACAAATTTTTTTCTCAAATACCCAAACGAAGAAAATCAAAGAAATGGACTTATAGAATATATCTTTGATAAAAAAACAAAACTCACAAGTAAAGAATATTTAGAAAGATATACTTGGGAAGTAGATAATACATTTATTAAAAATGATTTTTTAGATGGAAAAAAGGGTTCTATCAAAATAATGCCTGCAGGAAATCTTAAAAGTGACTTTCAAAACCCTTCCAAAGATTTTCTTCAATATGATATGAACCATTATTTAGAAGCCCTTGCAAGGATAAACCTTGTAAACCAAGATGCCATTATGAACACTTTTACGGAAGTTATCCAAGATATCCAAGATACTTTTCAACCCGATGTTATACTCATTGATTCCCGAACGGGTTTTAATGATGTGATGGGAGTAACTGCTATGCAACTTTCTCAAATAATGGTCGGCTTCTTTAGAAATGACATTCAATCTCTCCCCGGTATTAAGTTCTTTATTGATAATGCAATGCAGCGAATGAAATACATAGAACCTTATCTTATAAATTCTATACTTCCTCACAATATTTCTCTTAAAAAAAACATTTTCAACGATTTCAAACAAAAAATTCAAAATATTACTGGAACATTACAAAGAGAAGATGCCGAGTGGGATTTGGAATTTCCCTGTTTTCCGCTTTCTAAAAACGAAAATATAGAAATCTTAAAAATGCAGATGACACCATATCTCTTCGCCCTTTTATAGACCTTATA
>JASGCU010000065.1 GCA_030053935.1 Chitinophagaceae bacterium | reverse complement strand
TTAGAACATTTTTAGGTTTATCAAGTGGAGATAAAGTTCCTGATGAAAAAACAATGGCTTATTTACTGCTACCATAGAGAAAGTGACGAAATTGTTGCGTGTGTATGGGGTAAACGAGACGGAAAAATTGCAAAAAAATTGAGATGCAGAATTGCCGAACTAGGAATTAGTTTCGGCACGAGGTATTCAGATGATTGGGATGCATTTAAAAAAGCATTTTGTAATGATAATCATGCTATTAGCAAAAAATACACCGTAGGTATAGAAGGAAATAATTGTAGATTCAGACATGGAATGAGACGATCTGTTAGAAAAACTTGTTGTTTTTCAAAAAAAATGTTTAATCACATGAAAGCCTTTTGTTTAGCAATTTTTTATATTAATTGGGGCTTTATTTAATCTATCATACTTTTTGAATCACCACCGAAAATCTTTCTTCGGAAGAAATGCATTTTATGGAAATAAAAGAAGAGACAAGAATAAAAAAGCAAGCGGATGAAAACCGAGCAAGAGCCGAAGGAAAAATAGAAGGTATCATAAAAGCTCCCAAAAGAGGAAAGCTCACTATAGAAGAAATCGCTGAAGATTTTGACGTAACTATAGATTTTGTGCTTACCATTAAAACAGAAAATAAATTGTAGTGTTGAATTCAGCATGGAAACTCCCCTTTACACAAATATGGAATTTGAAAACTATTGATAATCAAATAGTTACAAAATTACGAGTGTATAAAAAGTGATTTTTCGAAGTACCCCAAATGTTTAAATAAACTTTTTGAATATAATTTTTTAATAAAATGAGTTAATAATATAAGGATAAAAATGAAAAAAATGATAGTGTTTTTTATTATATAATGATATAAAAGAAATATTTTTTAATTTAGGGGGGGTTCTAAAAATTGATTTCTTCAAAAAAAAGACGTTGCATGCAACGTCTCTACTATTGGTTTTGAAGGGATACAGTTTTTAGGATTTGAATTTTTAGAACCCTTCTATAGTATATTCAAAAATAGAAGAATATTTTCAACACGATTAGAACAAGGTATTTTTCATTACATCACAGAAATAGAGCATTTATAAATATTCGAGTCCACTCCGAAAAACTTTTTTATACAAATAAAAAAAGAAAATAGTTTCTAAAAGAATATAAACTATTTTTATAAAACCTACCACAACCTATACAATAAATCTAAAAAAAATAAAATAATGAAAAAAAACTTTTGTAATACAATAAGATTAAAAATGAAATATTTTTTTGTATGTGTGTTTTGTATTTTCTTGAGTGTATCCTATACCTCTTTTTCTCAGAAATCATATAAGCATTTAGATGAATACGCCAAAAATACTCCCAAAGAAAAAGAAAGAACTTTAGATGGGTTAACAGAGTATCTCATACAACCTGCAGATAAGGATATAGAAAAAGTAAGAGTTATTTTTAGCTGGATAGCATTTCATATCAAATACGATACAAAAGGATATTTCAGTGGAAGCTATGGAGACCCTTCTGCAAACGGAGTTATGAGAAGTAGAAAATCTGTTTGCGAAGGTTACGCTACTTTATTTCAAACACTCTTACAAAAAGCAGGTATAGAATCAGAAAAAATATCGGGCTATGCAAAAGGATACGGCTACTCGCCGAGAGAAAGATTTTCCCGTTCTAACCACGCATGGAACGCAGCAAAAATAGATGGAACTTGGAAACTCTTTGATGTGACATGGGGAGCAGGGTTCATAAATAACAATGCACAGTTTGTGTTTCACTTTAATGACTATTATTTTGACACACCTCCCATAGAATTTTTATTTGAGCATCTCCCCGAAGATGATAAATGGCAACTACACAACCCCTCTATTACTCTTAAACAGTATGAAAACATGCCTCATGTAAAAAGTTCTTTTTTTAAAATAGGATTTGATGCAACGACAATTTTTAATGAATATATTCATAAAAATGAAAAAAAAGAATATGTTTTTGTATGGGATTTTCCCGAACACATTAAAATTCTATCCGCACCATATATAAAAAAACTGAGTAAAGAAAAAACATATAACTTCGTCATACAATCAAACGATTCCTATGATATACAAGCAGTCACAAATAAAAAATGGACTCCTTTCCAAAAAAACGGAACTACTTTCTCTCTCTCATTAAACCCCCAAAGAGGAAATCTTAAAATATATGCAAAAAAACAACAACAAGATACCAATTACGACGCTATAATAGAATATATCGTTCAATAAATCAACACAATAAAACGTTTCTCTATGAAAAAACACATGTATGCTTTTTTATGTATACTCACCTTTTTTGGTAGTAAGGCACAAGATACGGGTGAAATAAAAGATGCTACCATCATCATTGAAAAAAATAAAAACATACAACTCCCTGCCTCCACCCGTAATTTTGAAAAAATACCTTCTAATAATTCTACCCCATCAGAAATTCAGATACCTTTTCATCTTACTACTATACAACCATTTGTAAGACCTATGGAATTTGAACTAAAAGCCCTCAAACTCCAAACTACCCCTCTAGAAAAATACTACGGGAATATATTAAAAATAGGTTTCGGAAATTACTATTCGCCCCTCCTTGATGCTTATTTTTATAATAAACGTAATAAACAATATTCTTATGGAGCAAATATCCAACACATCTCTTTTGGAACTGGACCTATTGACGGAAAAAATAGCTCTGAAGGAAATACAAAAATACATATAGAAGGAAAAATAATACAAAAAAAATATTCCATCACAGGAAACATAGGATACCAACATCAATATTTTCATTACTATGGATATAATCCTGATGCCCTCATTCAATCAGATAGTATTTTCCAAAATTACCACAAAACCTCCAGTAATGTTCTTCTAAGTAATGATAGCGATTCTTCTTCTTTCTTGAATTATAACGCAAAAATCTCTCTTCAAAATCAAACTAGCAGAGAAAAAAATACAGAAAATAACATCAATGTAGCATTAGATCTCTCAAAAAAAATCAACAATTCCTTTACCTCTAAATTCTCTCTATCAGCCAACTGGATGCAATACTCTCAATTTCAAATCACACAAAGGTATTGGTATAACATATCCCCACAAGTATTTTATACAAAAAAAAAATTTTTTATATCCGCAGGGATAAATATAGCTATTCAAAGTGATACTATAAACAAACAGATATCTGTCTACCCTCTCATAACCGGAAAATACAAACTCCACTCTCTTGCAGATATTTATACGCGCATATACGGAGAAAATAATCTCACGACATGGAAAAACTTAACAGATATAAATCCCTATCTCTCCCGAACCCCTTCCCTTATATGGAATAATAATAATAAAATATTTGCATGGGAACTAGAAATACAAGGACATTATAATGTTTTCTCTTACACTGTTGGATATTCATTCTCTAGCTATAGCACTTACGGATTTTTTGTTCCCTCCTTTAAGGATTCTACTCAGTATAGCATCTTGTATGAGACAAAAGGATTTACTTCTCATAATTTTTTTATAAAAATGGATTTTCTCCATACAAGTGGAATAAAGGCATCTTTCAAGGGCGAGTATTTTATCTATAATACTTCTCTGGTGGCAAAACCCTTTCACTTACCCGAATATAAAGCAGAATTAGAAGTATCGTATCTTTTCTATAACAAGATAGATGTTACTTTATCGGCTTATTTTATGGGAGGAATTTTTGGGTATAGTGCCCTAAAAAAAGAGAAAGAGATAAAATTATTGAATCCTTTTGCAGACGTAGCTATGAACGTCCAATATCTTTTTTCTAAAAAAATATCTGCATTCCTCACCTGTAATAATATACTCAATAAAGATTACCAAGTCCTTACCAATTATCCTGTAAGACAGTTTACTTTGAAAATAGGAGCTGTTTACTGCTTTTAATCAATTATTTTGGTTCCATCAGTATCAATGGAATGATCATTTCCTCTAAAGAAATACCTCCATGCTGAAATGTATTTTTATAGAGATTCACATACTGATTATAATTATTGGGGTATGCAAAAAAATAGTCTTCTGTAGCGAAGACAAAAGAAGTAGAAAGATTTGTTTTGGGTAAACAAATGCTTTCAGGATTCGGAATGGCAACTACTTTGCTATCCACGTAAGAAAGATTTTTCCCCTGTTTATATCTCAGGTTTGTGTTCGTTTCCTTATATCCAATTATTTTAATCGGTTTTTTTACCATTACTGTTCCGTGGTCGGTAGTAATAATCACTTTTGCTTTTTTTTCGGCTATAGCTTTGAGTGTTTCTAGTATATGCGAATGCTCTACCCACGAAGAAACAATAGAACGGTAAGCCGCTTCGTCATGGGCTAATTCTTGGATCATAGCATTGTCTGTTTTAGCATGAGAAAGCATATCTACAAAATTATAAATAATAACATTGAGTTTTGCGGATGCTATGTTATGTATATTTTCTGAAAAACTTATGCCTTGATTCGTTTTTATAATTTTATTATAAGAATATCTTATGTCTATTTTATTTCTTTGGAGATTGTGTTTTAAAAACTCAGATTCATGATTGTTTTTACCTTCGTCATCATCGCTTTCACTCACCCATAATCCGGGATATTCTTTTCCCATATCCGATGGAAGTAATCCGGAAAACAAAGAATTACGAGCGTATGCAGTAGTAGTCGGAAGTATGCTAAAAAAAAGCTCTTTCTCTTGTATGGTAAAGTATTGAGATAAAATAGGTTCTATCATCTCCCATTGGTCGTATCTGAGATTATCTATCACAATGACAAATACAGAATCTGCTGTTTTTAAGAGAGGGAACACCTTTTTTTTAAACAACTCGTGTATCATTAATGGTCTCTCTGCATTGGTTTGCTTCAGCCATGTGGGATATTGTTTTTTTATGAATTTAGCAAAAAGAGCATTCGCCTGTGTTTTTTGAGATTCTAATATCTCATACATACTTTTATCCTCTGTCTTTTGAATTTCCAAGTCCCAATAGACAAGTTTTTTATAAATTTCTATCCATTCTTTATGAGTTAAAGTATCACTCATGGAAAAATTAATGGACTGAAAATCTTTCTGATAATTCATATTGATTACTTCTGTGACCAACCGTTTCTGGTCTATTATTTTTTTTACAGTAGAAAGTATCTGATTCGGATGAACAGGTTTTATAAGATAATCTGATATCTGAGACCCTATTGCTGTTTCCATTATATGTTCTTCTTCCGATTTGGTAATCATCACAACAGAAAGATTCGGATTTCTTTTCTTTATCTCCCCTAATACCTCTAAACCCGTTATACCTATCATTTGCTCATCTAAAAAAACAATATCAAACAACTCCTTCTCACATAGTTTGATAGCATCATATCCATTATTGACCGTAACAATAGTATATCCTTTTTTTTCTAAAAATAATATATGAGGTTTGAGAGAATCTATCTCATCGTCTGCCCATAAAAACCTATACTTTTCCATCTTTATTTTTTGTTAACTATTAATGAGTTTTTAAATTGTTCTTTATTTTTTTTGATTCTACAAACATTTGAGTGAGTAAAAATTTAAACCACCATAAAAGAAAAGAATGGTATAATCGTGTAAATACCCAAAGATTTCAATAAGATATTTATTATACATCAATAAATAAAATTTTAGATAAATATAAATCTCGTTTTATAGAGTTTTATCTACCCGTTCTACTTTTTCATTGGATTTTAGATTACGTAAGTTTTTAAATTTCCCCTCCGTATCTTTTATTTAAAATGTAATTTTACAAAACCCACTTAAAAAACGGTAGAACCAAAAAATTATTATAAACAAATTAATAAATAATTTAGTTTTTTTGTGTAAAATACTCAAAAATACAGAATACTCGATAATATACTTAGATATAAAAGCATGTATTGCCAGTTTGCAAAGAAGTTCAGAATCTAATAATACTTGCTAAATAGTCACCTCACAGCTTAATAGAATGGAATCATTTATCAGAGAAATAGTAAAAAAATATGTGCGAGAAATGAAAGATGGTGTAGATAGAGGGGTGCTTATTTTTCCTAATAAAAGAGCAGGACTTTTTTTCAAGAGAGCATTGATGGAAGAGGTAGATTATCCTATTCTTTGTCCGCAGATATATAGCTTGGAGGAGTTTATAGAGTATATTTATCATTTGACAATCCCCGATACTCTGTTTTTAGTGTCGGATTTATACAGAATTTATAAGCAATTGTATCCAAAAGCGGAGAATTTAGAGAAATTTTTCTTTTGGGGGGAGATAATACTTCGGGATTTTGAGGATATTGACTTATTTTTAGTGGATGCAGACAAGATTTTTGAAGGAGTACGCAGTCAAAAAGAATTAGATGAGAAGTATTTTTTCTTAGAAGAGCGAGAGCAAGCAATTATTCAGTCCTTTTGGAAGAACTTTTTACCTGCTCCCCGTGATTCTCAAAAGGAATTTTTGGATATTTGGAACATTCTGTTTCCCTTGTATAGAGAATTTAAAACGGAACTTCGGGCAAAGAGCGTTGGTTATAAGGGAATGATTTATAGAGAAATAGTGGATCTAATAAAAAAAAAAGAATTTTCTGTTGATACAGAAACATATTGGTTTGTGGGGTTTCATGCCTTGAGCAAAGCGGAGGAGTACATTTGTAAATATTTTATTACGGAGCATAATGCTCGCTTTTTTTGGGATGCGGACTCTTTTTATGTAGAGAATGAGAACTATGAAGCAGGTTTTTTCTTTAGAAAATACCAAAAAGATGCTGTTCTTTCAAAGACACTTCCTGATACTTTTCCAACAAATTTCACCAAACACAAATATATTGAGGAAATAGGTGTTTCTTTAGAAATGGGACAGATAAAATTGCTCCATCAAATGCTCAAAGAACTCTGCCTTCCTCCTTTGCATCCCAATGATACCGTTATCATTGTATGTAGTGAATATTTTTTATTTCCCCTCCTGCATACAATCCCCGAAAATCTCATAGAAGGTGTGAATATCACGCTTGGTTACCCTCTGAAAGAATCTACTTTTTATTCCCTGATTCTTGCCCTTTTTGATTTGAAAATAAACGAAGCAGAAAAACCATTTTATTACTATAAATTTGTACTTCCTATTCTCAAACACCCCTCTTTGTTACTACTGGAGACAGATGCTCAAACAATGGTGGATTCTATTGAAAAAGAGAATAAAATATATATTTATAAAGAAGAATTTGAAAACAAAGGGGAGCTGCTCCGTTCTATTTTTTGCGAAGATATCGATATAATGCTCATCATAAAAAAAACATTGCAGATTCTCTATGAAAAAACGCATGATGAAGGGTTTGAGAAAGTGTTTGTATATCAGATATACAAGGTGATAGAAGGGTTGGAAAACATATTATACCTGTTGAACGCCACCGATAGAGCGAATACAGAACTTTTGAAAAGTTTGTTTAAGAAAACTGTAGAATATCAAACAATACCATTTACGGGAGATCCTTTGGAGGGCTTGCAAATAATGAATCTATTAGAAACACGGAATTTGGATTTCAAAAATGTTATATTTATAGGTGCCAATGAAGGAAATATTCCGCCTTCTTACCCATCTGATTCTTTCATTCCTTATAATATAAGAAGAGCATTTGGAATACCTACTTTTCAGCATTACGATGCTCTTTATGCCTATCTTTTTTATCGTGTTATTCAAAGATCAGAAAATGTCTTTTTTCTCTATAATAACATCTCCGAACACAATATTAATGGAGAAAAGAGCCGGTTTTTAATGCAACTGTACTACGAATCCTCTCATACCATCCATCAAAAGATACTTACCCATTCTCTCAAAGCAATGCCCATAAATCCCATCATAATAGAAAAGACAGCACCTGTTCAAAAGCAGCTTTCTCTCTTTTGTGTGAAACAAAAAGAAGAAAAACCGCCTCTGCAATTTTCCCCTTCCTCTCTGAATGTGTATTTAGAATGTCGACTAAAGTTTTATTTTCAGCATATAGCAAAAATTCCTGAACCGAAAAAAGTAGAAGAAGAACTTACTCCCGCTTTTTTTGGCAATATATTACACCTTGCAATAGAATGTTTGTATAAAGATTTTATGGAAAAAAAAAATAAAAGGAGAATAGAGAAAGAAGACTTTGGCATTCTTCGAGAAAGTGTGCGTGATTCTATTATAAAAGCATTTCAAGAGCATTATAAATTTGTAGATAGTTATAAATACTTCTCTGTTGGCAATAATCTTATAGCAGAAAAGGTTATTTCACAGACCATTCATCAAATTCTTAAGTATGATGAAAGCACAGCTCCATTTGAGATTATTGCTTTGGAGATGCAGGACTTAGGAATAACCATCCCCGTTCTGTTTTCCGGAAAAGAAGAGAAAGTGATGGTATCCGGGAAGATAGATAGAGTGGATAAAAAAGAAAATACTATACGGATATTAGATTACAAAACGGGCAAAGATAAACAAGACTTTGAGAGTATTTCATCTCTGTTTGAGAGAGATAATAAAAAAAGAAATAAAGCCGCAATGCAGACATTCCTCTACGGCTTATTTTTTTTAGAAAAGTATCCTTCGGAGAATTCACCCATACAGATAGGAATTTTTAACATAAAAGAATTATTCTCACATACATTTTCCCCCACTTTTTTTATGGGAGGTAGTAAAACAGAGATAAAAGATATACGACCTTATATGGAAGAGTATTTTCAAAATCTTTCTTTGCTTATTCAAGAGATATTAGATGAAACGGTCCCATTTAATCAAACCGATGACCTTGCTATTTGCAAGAATTGTATTTATAAAAATATATGTAGAAGATGATGCATCTTGAATTATAAATAATGAGTCCACTCCGAAAAATCACCTTTGCAAAAATAAAAATATTGAGTTTTGTAACTCTTTGATTATCAATAGGTTTAAAATTAAATATTTGTGTAAAAAGAACTTTTCGGGTACTCTCTCTTTATTTTTAAATCCCAACTATTCAAAAATACGTATTAGTATATTACAAAAAAACAATCAAAAAAATGACTAAAATTTAAAAATGAAGAGTTTTCTTGCAGACATTAAATAATTACCTATTTATTAAAAATTATAAGCATTTATTTATAAAAAAACACAAATAAAAAACTAATATTATCTACATATCTTTAAAAAGAAGTATGTTATAGTTTAATAATATCTATAATCTATATTCTTCAGCAAATGCATGCATGCATGCTATTTTTATTTTTGAAAGAAAAAAGTTGAATATAGATACTGGTTTTTGAGAAACAGTGTAAACATATTTTTTTAATTAATTATTAATTTTATTTAAATACCGAATTTAAAAATGAAAAGTAAATTTTTTGAATTAGTGAAAATGCTGTGTATTATAGCATCTATATCCTTTTCTGCCGAAGCACAGCTGACAGAACTAACAAGTAGTACTTTTATACAAGTATCAAATGCTACTAGTAGTTGGGGTGATATAGATAATGATGGGGATTTAGATCTCTTTATTTCAGGAGAAGACACTGTTACAAGATCTGTTAATGATACAACCAGGACAAGAATAGCAACAGCAAAACTCTATAAAAATAATGCAGGAACAAGTTTCTCCGTTATAGCTACTTCTATAGTAGGGGTAATAGATGGATCTAGTAATTTTTTAGATTACAACGGCGATGGTAACCTTGACCTTTTTGTAGTAGGTAGGAATGACGCTAGTTGGAATGTGAATACATTGCGTACTAATACAGCTATTGCAAAACTTTACGAAGGCAATGGACAAGGGCAGTTTACCGAAGTATTTCCAGGTACATTTAGAGGCGTACAAGCAGGGGGAACCAGCGCTGTAGGGGATTATGATAACGATGGAGACATAGATATTTTTGTTGCAGGAACAAACCAGCTCGGAAATTATACATCTCTTTTATACAGAAATGATGAAGAAAAAGGTTTTTTCTTAGATACAAGAAAAGGATTTTCCTCCTTGAAAGGTGTAGGAAACGCACAAGCATCTTTTATAGATATAAATAAAGACGGATATTTAGACTTATTTTATTCCGGTCAAAATGACAATGGATACAGATCTTATCTTTATACCAATAGTAATGGAAACAGTTATTCTTTAGCACAAGATTCATTAGGTGCCCCAGATGCTGCCCTTGCTTTTGCTGACTATGATAAAAACGGAAGTATAGATAGATTTTTAGATGGTTATAACTACAATAAAAATCGGTTTTATAACGGAATTACAAAAAAAGATTTTCCATTACCACATGTAGATTCCTCTCCAAGTGCTGTTTTTACAGATATTGATAATGACGGAAATATAGAACTGCTCCTAGCCGGAGCCGGACATTCCGAAGGAACGATTATAACAGGTCTCTATGAATACAACGGAACAGAATTTACAACGGTACCATCAAGTTTAGCATCGGTAAAAGAATCCAATATAAGTATTGCCGATGTAAATAAAGACGGAAAAGTAGACGTATTAATATCAGGAATAATAAGTGATGGAAATAAAATTACTAAATTATACATAAACACAGGAACTTCAACCAATACAGTACCTACAAAACCAACAGGATTAACTTTTATTGCAGATTCTTTGAAACTCAGATGGACCGCATCTACAGATATGCAAGAAAATAATAATATTACCTACTCATTAGACATAGTACTGGCAGATAGTACTTCTGGATTGAGAAAAATAGCAGCAAAAGGCGATATTCAAACTAATTTTGCGTATGTAAATGGAGTATCATCAGGTGTGTATTCCGCAAGAGTACAAACAATAGATGTAAACTACGCAGGATCCGAATGGTCTGATAGAATATCTTTTACGATAAACAAAGCATACGTGTATCCAGCTAAAGACATAAGAAAAACAGGAGATATGATTTCCTATACAGCTACCTGGGCAGAAGAACCAAACGCTACTTCTATTATGGTAGAAACTTCTACTAATTCTGATTTTACAGTACCAAATACTACCGTAGTAACAGGACTTACTTCTAAAAGAGTTACGTTTTCTAATACTAATAACTCTTTCTATTACAGAATAAGAGTAACAACAAGGAATGCAACCTTTGTATCTAATGTGCAAAATTTTATAGTACAACCAATAGCAGAAACTTCACTAGATGTATTCACAGGAGTTGTAGCAGCAGCAAGTACTTTTGGAGATTATGATAAAGATGGCGATTTAGATATATTAGTAACCGGAGGATATGGAGAAAATAAAAGATCTTCAAAACTCTATAAAAACGAAGGAGATGGGCAATATTCAGAAGTAATAGGTACCAACTTTGTAGGAGTAGAAAACGGATCCTCTAATATGATGGATATAGATAATGATGGAGATTTAGATATTTTCATAACAGGAAATAATGAACTAACACTCAGCATCCACGTAAATGGAAGAAGCAGAATTTCACAAGTATATAGAAATGATAGCAGAGGGGATACTACTCTCTTTACACCTATTTTTAGAGATGTATTTGAAGGAACAGGATCTTCTAGTAACAATTTTGCTGATTGGGACAATGATGGAGATTTAGACCTATTCTTATCCGGAAACAATGGAAACAATGGAGCTGTATGCAGAATTTATCAGAATAATAAAACAGGATTTGAAGCATTAGATATTCCGTTTAAAGGGATTTATTACCTCACGAATGGATCTACTACCACAGGAGATTACGATAACGACGGTGACCTAGATTTCTTTGTAACAGGTGATACAGTAGATGCTTCCGGAATGTCAGATAGTACTGATAGTAAACATAGACCGATTAGTAAACTGTATACAAACAATGGAGGCACTGCTTTTGTGGAACAAACAGGCAATGGTTTTTCTTTCACTCCTGTATTTTTAGCATCAGCTGATTTCGGTGACTATAATAATGATGGATATTTAGATCTGATTGTGTCAGGAGAAATTGCTAATGCTAAGGGGACTTATGCCCGTCGTAGTACAATTCTCTACACAAATAACGGAGGACGACGCTTTACCGCAGATACAAATAGTTTTAAAGGATTAGGGGTCAATGCTTCTGTAAGTATTTTTGGAGACTTTAATAACGACGGATATCCTGACTTGTTTTTATCAGGGTCTACAGGTGCTGGATTGTCAGGAACAGGAAATGCCAAGCTATTCTTTAATAATCAAGGAAACGGATTTTCTCGTGCAAATTCAGATTCTACTACCTTTTCAGGAGTAGGAGCAAGGGCAAGTGCAAATTTTGGTGATATAGATAATGACAATGATTTAGATATATTTTTAGCAGGTTGGAACCCTCAAGTAGGTCCTACTGCCAAAATGTACCGTAATAATGGAAATATTTTTAATACGAGACCAAGTGTTATAACTTTGAACGATGTAGCTAATATAGATGAAGCAAATGTGCCTGCAAGTGGTACCGTTCCTGTAAGATTCTCATGGACGGCTACTTCAGATGCAGAGCAAACAGATGGATTATCATATAATATCTACGTAGGAGAAAAAAATAATAAAAACAGTGTCAGATCTTCACATTCCAATATGAGCGCAGCAAAATCAGGTATACGTTATGTTGTTAATCGTGGAACTATCCAAGGAACATCTTATAATCTTTCTTTGAAAAAAGGAAAAAGATATTATTGGAGTGTTCAGGCAATAGATGCTTCTTTTGCAGGTGGACAATGGGCAATAGAAGACAGCTTTGATATAGGAAATACATCCAACAAAATGAATCAAATCATTACCTTTACAACGATACCTACACAATCATACGCAGGAACAGAAATCAAAGTTACATTATCTGCTACTTCTACATCTGCATTACCTGTGAGCTTTAGTAGTGCTAATACTTTTGTGGCTATAAATGGCAATACTCTTACTATAAGAGGAATCGGTACAGCAAGTATTACAGCATATCAGGTAGGAAACGCAAATTTTAATGCAGCAGAACCTGTGAATCAAAATGTTGTTATACAACCGAGTGGTACTACTAATATTAATTCTCTTACGCCTATAGAAAAAAAACATTCTCTGATAAAGGTATATCCAAATCCTATAAAGAATCTTTTTCATATAGAAGTCGATAAAACAGTAGAGGGTAAAAAATACTACCAATTTATTGGTATTAACGGACAAGAAACTCTTAACGGGCATTTTACAGATTCTAATAGTATACAAATTCCTGCACTAAAACCAGGATATTATGTGCTACTTGTTTTTGATAGTTCTGGCGGACTTTTACAAAAAGAAAAAGTACAAGTAGAATAGTTTTTTAGTATTTATTTAAATAATAAAAGAGAGAGGGAGTACCCCTCTCTCTTTTTATTTTTAAACCCTAACTATTCAAAAATACGTATTAGTATATTACAAAAAAACAATCAAAAAAATGACTAAAATTTAAAAATGAAGAGTTTTCTTGCAGACATTAAATAATTACGTATTTATTAAGAATTATAAGCATTTAGTTATAAAAAAACACAAATAAAAAATTAATACTGTCTACATATTTTAAAAGAAGTATATTATTAGTCTAATAATATCTATAATCTATATTCTTCAGCAAATGTATGCATGCTATTTTTATTTTTGAAAGAAAAAAGTTGAATACAGATACTGGTTTTTGAGAAATGTGTAAACATATTTTTTTTAATTAATTATTAATTTTATTTAATACCAAATTTAAA
>JASGCU010000064.1 GCA_030053935.1 Chitinophagaceae bacterium | reverse complement strand
TTTTTTATTTACAAAAATGATTCAAAAAAATACTATCATTTTATGTTAGGTAGTTTGAATACTTATTCATTTGACTCATTTTCATGTGTCCATTGGATGATAGATTTTTTAATTTTTTGGGATGTTTTTAAGATTTGTTATATTTCAATTATAATAAAATTTGTATACAAACGTGGTGAAACTATACATATATTATTTTATTTTAAAATCTAATCGGGTTAGTCCTTGTTTTACTTCGGGTGCAGACATAAAAAGATTCCAGAGCAGGGCTGTTCTATAATTTTCTATCATTACTATGATAGGACCTTGGTCTATTGCTAAAAAAGAGGAAGCATACCAATTTTCATTTGTATTAAAGGCATCTACAAATCCATATTCTTTCCATATTCTATTTTCCATTTTATAATAAAAAAAATGAAGGGCATCCATAGAATATTTTGGGGTATATGGAAAAGAAGAAAGAGCAGCAGTAGGAGTAATAACTCCCAAATCATTGGTGGGGTCATGGGCGGAATAACCATTTTGGTTATCGCTTGCGGTGAGACCCCAAGAATATGTATTATAACCTGCATTTTTTTTAGGGTTAGCAATACAGTATAATCTATTAATAAGGGTATGAGCGGTATTTTGTTCCCAATAGTTAGCGTATCTATCACTGAGATTTCGTGGATCTAAGCCAAGAAAAGAATAATGAGAAAAGAAGAGGGGACCGCCATAATCAAACCCTAAAGGGAGAGTAATGCCATAAAAATTTTTCCCATTTTTTATGGATCCGTTTTTAGCCCATCCTTGGTGATACACCTCGGGATTTATAGGATATGTTGGAGAACATGCTGCCATTATATAGGTAATGAGGGCTTCGTTATAGCCCGTGATTTTGAAATTCATTTCCCAGCCATAGTTTGGGGACCAATGCCAATAGAGGACATTTTCATTATTTTGTGTGTACCAATTCCATTCTATATTATTGAGCAGATTATTTATTCTTTTTTGGAGGGAGGATTCGTAAGAATCTTTGGAATGTAAATATTGTCGCAATGTTATCAATCCTTGTGCCATGTAAGAAGTTTCTACGAGATCGCCTCCATCATCTTTTTGACTAAAGGATACGACTTTTCCGGTGCTTCCATTTATCCAATGTGACCATGCTCCGTGAAATTTATCCGCTTTTTCTAAAAAGGTGAGTATTTTTTCTATATGTGCGAGTCCTTCTTTTCGGGTAATAAAGTTTCTTTCCATAGCCACAATAAAAGCCATTACTCCGAAACCACTTCCTCCGCTGGTGACTATGTCTTCTGAACCAAGGCGTTCTCTTGCCATTCCAGAAGAAGGATGGGCATAGTCATAAAAATATTTAAAAGTTTGCTTTTGAACTAAGGTGAGAAGTTCTTCATCGGTCATAGTTTTTTCATATAAAGTATCGGGAGCAGTATAAAAATAAACAGAATAGGAAGGAAATGATTCTCCATTTTGTCCGGTAATTTTATCAGAAATCCAAAAACTATAACGGGTATTTTGGGTAAGTGTTGTAGGAATAATATTTAAAATGGTATTATTTTTTTCTAATGTAATAGTCGGAGTAATAGCAGTACTGCTTGCTATTTGAAAATTTTGAGGAACAATTTTTTCTGGTAAGAGTGGTTTATTAAATTCTATTTTTATGGTTGGAAGCAGCGATGTGTTGATAATGCGTTCTGGTAGATTTTGTTGTTTTTCATCAAAAGAGAGAGAAAGAATAGAAAGGTTTATTTTTTGAGTGGTAAAAAAAAGAGATGTTTTAGTAAAATATTCTTTATCTTTTCCAAGGGAGGCGGACTCAATATTCAATTTATAGGAAGTATTATTATTGAGAGATTGTCCTTTTGGAATGCAGGAAATGGTTTTATTATTATCTAAAAAAGAGAAAGAAAGAGAGATTTTATTTGCTTTTGTGTCTTCTAAAGAAATCGCAGTAGTTATTTTTATACTATCCAAAGGGGATGAAAATCTCAAAAGTATGGAATTATTTATGGGGATTTGGGTATTTTTTGTAGAATCTAAAAGAGATAATTCATACGTTCCGATAGATGCTCCTATGAGGGTTATGCTATTAGGGTTTATTATATCGAGATTATTTTTTTTACACTGGGTGCAAAAAAAAAGTGGTACTGAGAAATATAAAAAAATATTGAATAGTTTCATAATAAGTTTTTTTTGAGTGGGGGGATAAAATAAAAAGCAGTGGTAATTTTTGTTACCACTGCATTGTTTAAAAAATTATTTTTCTGAGTCGTACATTAATTTTGCTTGATCTGCGGTTACTACAACTGTAAAGATTCTAATATTATCTAAGAGTCCTTTAAAGTGATTATTTGTGGTAACTGAGGCATCTGCCCAACTATCTGTAATAAATCTATCATTTTTAGCCTGTATGAAACCGAGGGCAAGGCGTTTTGCAGCATCTGTGGTTCCTCCTGCGTATTTTAATCCTGTAACTGTGAGTTTATCATCCCCAGCAGGCCAAAGATTAAAGTCATGTTGTTTTACTTTTTCTCCGTTTACATACATAGTTGCTAGTTTAGTAGATGATTCGTAAGTGCAAACTACATGAGCCCATGTGTTTTTGAATAGTTTTGTAACTCCTCCTTGGTTGTTAGAGTTGACATCTTTATTAAAAGTCCACCCTTGCCATCCTTTATCGGTTTGTTTCGTACCATCGGGGTTATATCCTGCAACATCTTTGGTAGATCCGCTACCGATCCACCAATTATCTTCTGATCCAGATGTTACTTTTGCTGTTGCACCATAGGCATATTGTGTGGCGAGTTTTACCCATGTCCAGTCACCAGCTATTTCAAATTGAAAACCATACCATCCAGCGATTCCGAGTACAAAATTACCATGAGTGTTTGTTCCATCACCTTTTACCCAAAAGCTGATAGTGAAGTCTTTCGTATTCATGAGTTGGTCAGCATTTGGTATATCTGCGTAAGATGTACTTCCATTAAAAGAAGCAGCTTTTCCCAATATATCATTTTTAGAAGCAGCAAGAGTAACATCTACTACAGAAGCTGGGTCTACGTTGTAACTTCCTACTTTATCCTTAGAGGCTGCCGAAATATCAGCACCTTCAAAATCCCAGAAAGCTACTACACCTGAAGGAGCAAAAGTTCCTGTGGTAGCAAATTTTCTGGTTATGGTAGGAAAAGTTCCTCCATCAGTTGTTTTTAAATTAGTAATACCGATGGTATAACCAGCTCCTGTAAAGAGATTTGCAAAGACGATACTCAGGGTACTCCCCGATACGCTCAGGCTTGTAGATATAGGTTTATCACCATAATCTATAACAGTGATGTTTGTACTGTTAACAGAACTTACATCAATGTCCTTATTAAAAGTAGCTGTTACTGTACCATTTACAGGTACGGTAGAAGCTGCGGTTACACCGTTCAGATCAAAACTACCTATGGTAATTGTGTTTAGAGCGGGGTCAATCACTACTTCTTTTTTACAGCTGCTTATATACAATGTTATCCCTGTTGTTATTACAACAACAAGAATACTCTTCCATAAAACATTTGTTTTTTGCATAAAATTAAAAAATAAAATTAAAAAATAAAATTAAAAAATTAAAAACCACTTCTTTTTGTATCAGGTTCAGTGTTATTTCCTGTAATTTCTTTCCACAGTAACAATTATGAGAGTTAATTATTATGTTCCATAATGATATTTCACGAAAATAAATAAAACACGGTATTTAAAACATTTATTTTTGATTTTATATCAATATATTTTTTTTGAATTTATTTTTTATTTACAAAAAAACGATTAAAATATTTACAAAAAAACGATTAAAATATTTACAAAAATCATTAAAAACAGTTTTTTAGTAAAAAAAAATAATTTTATTGCAAAAAACACTATTATTTTATGGGGGTGTTTTGAATGCTTCTTTCTTTGGTAGATTTTCAATATATCCATTGGATGATAGATTTTTTTAAATTCTTGTGTTTTTTTGTATGTGGGAGTATATATTTATTTGTATTAAAAAATAGTTAATAACCATCATTTTGTTTTAAAGTTCCTTGGGAAAGATCTATTTCTGTTTGTGGTATTGGAAGCACTTCATTTTTCTCTTTTACAAAGCCCAGGGGGCTGAGTATTTGTTCTGCCTTTCCTGTTCGTATGAGATCCCAAAATCTGTGTCCTTCTAATGCAAGTTCGTGTCTTCTTTCGTCAAGTATTATATCTCTCAGTTTAGTTTTATTTGTTTCTGTTATGTCTGGGAGTATATTCGGTTTATTTCCTCTAGCTCTTTTTCGTATCGTATTGAGATATTTTAATGCTTCGGCGGTTTTTCCATTTTCGTTAGAAGCTTCGGCTGCTATGAGTAAAATATCTGCATACCTCAATAGTCGGCGGTTGTATGCCCATGCGGTAATGGTATTGTTTCCTAATGTCCATACTTTTTGATTATAACATTCTATTTCTATCAATTTTCCGTTTGTATCATAAACGATGTCGGGAGTAGTCCCATCTCCGAGTATTTCTATACCATCTAGGATTTCGTGTAAAAAAATAATAGTAGCGTCCATTCGTGGATCGTTGGGTTCAAACGAATCTTTGAGTTCTAAAGAAGGTCTGTTAAATCCCCAACCTCTGTTAGGGGTTCCACGTACTCCTTGGTTATTAGAGTATTGGTCGCCTCCGTTTTCAAATCCTTCATTTCTTCTAGCGCCTATTTCAAAAATAGATTCTACACCATATTCTCCCTTTTCACTATTGGCATCGGAGAAATTTTCTTCTAAAGAATATTGTCCTGAAAGGATGACCTCAGTGGCATATTTTTCTGCATTTACGAAATCATTCTGGAAGAGATATACTTTTGCTAAAAAAGATTTTGCAGCACCTTTTGTTGCTCTTCCCATTTGATCTGGGGAAATGGCACTTTTTTCTGGGAGTGCCTCTAAAGACTGTTGAAAATCTTGTATTATTTGTTCATATATTTGTTTTTTAGGTGTTCTTGGGAGCTGAAGTGGGGCGGCAGTTGTGGTAACTAAAGGTACATCTCCCCAAGCTCTTACCATATCAAAGTAATATAATGCTCTTAAAAATTTTGCTTCTGCAATATATGTATTTTTAATTTTTTCGTCCATAGAAATATTGGGAATATTTTCTATGACTACATTTGCCTGCTTTATTCCTAAAAAAAGAGTTGTCCACCATCTGTCTAATCCATCCTGAGTAGTGGTTATGTTAAAAGTATTGTAAGGACCTACAGTAGCAAATTGGTCACCGGGATTGCTTCCTTTATAAGCATCATCAGACATAATATCTAAAATAGGATAGCCGCCCGAATGATAAAACCAATTTCTGAGAGTACTGTAGGTAGCATTCACTGCGAGCAATGCGTCAGAGCTTGATTTAGGAAAAGAAGCTTGCGTGAGTTCTCCCTGTGGTTTTATATCTAAAAAACTGGAACATTTTATGAATATAATAGTTATAAAAATAACACTGATTTTGATTCTATATTTTTTCATGTTGAGTATAGTTATATTTAAAATCTTACATTAAAACCTGTTGAATAGATGGCTGATATTGGATAAACTCCGTTATCTATCCCATTTGATAATACGTCTGAGGTAGCGAATTCGGGTGAATATCCTGTAAAACTACTAAAAGTATAGAGATTTGTTACTTTTATGTAAAATCTTATTTGTTCCATTCGTATTTTTTTTAAAATATTTTCAGGTAAAGTATACCCTAAAGATATATTACGTATCCTTAAAAAAGAACCGTCTTGGATAAACTTATCAGAAGGAGTATAATTATACCCACCTAGAGATGCCCTCGGTTCTGAATTAGTGCTATTTTCTCCTGTCCATCGGTTTATGACGTGTTTTTCAAAATTGTATGGATCGGGGCGTACTACTTCTTTTCCATTAAATATTTTATTTCCGTATTGTCCCTGAAAATCTATATTGAAATCAAAATTTTTAAAGTTGAGTTCTGTGTTAAAACCATAAATAAATGACGGGATAGGGGAACCGAGGTAAATTCTGTCCGCATCGGTTATTTTTTTATCTTCATTTGTATCTACAAATATAAGATCTCCCACATTCGCCTGAGAACTGTGGGGGTAGGCGTTTAATTGGGCTTGATTTTGAAATATTCCATTTGTTTGATACCCATAAAAAGCCCCTATGGGTAACCCTGGTTTACTCAAAGTAACGGGAATTCCATTTCCTAAAAATCCCCCTATAAGTGTAGGGTCTCCTCCGTTATTTCCTATAACAGTAATGACTTTGTTAGAAATGGTGGATCCTAAAAATCCTATTTTATATTGCAGTGTAGATATTTTATTTCTGTAAGAAATATTCCATTCAATGCCTGAATTAAGAACTTCTCCTGCATTATAAGTTACTTTTTGTCCTTGTCCATTTCCTATATATCCCGGGGAAAGGAGGTCTACTAAAATATCTTTGGTTGTTTTGTTATAGTAATCCAGTTCTCCGACCAGTTTATCTCCAAAGAATCCGAATTCTATACCTATATCTGTTTGATATGTTGTTTCCCATACTAAATTTGGATTTCCAGCTGTGCCATAAGTAGCACCTGGGTTGAGAGCTTCATTTATTCCAAAAACAGGATTCAATTCGTTTTGGATAAGGGAAAATTGTCTATTATAATTTATTTTTTCGTTTCCAATGGTTCCCCAACTTCCTCTTATTTTTAGTTGTGATAGTATTGTTTTTGAGGGACTCATGAAATATTCATTGAGCATATTCCATCCTAAAGCAACAGAAGGGAAGTTTGCATAACGATTATTTTGTGTAAACTTAGAACTTCCGTCTCTTCTGAAAGTGAAAGTAAAGAGATATCTATTGTCAAAGTTGTAGTTAATACGTCCGAGGTAAGAAATAAGAGCATAATTTTGATTGGGGTCTACCCCATTTACTAAATCATTGAGTGTATTAATGCTTTTGGTGGGGTCAACAATATAACTGGCTCTGATATACCAAAAATCAGTACTACTTCTCAATATATTTTCTCCATGAATGTTTAAAAATTCAGAAGAAGTTTCCTGCATAGTATATCCTACTAATATATCAAAATGATGTTTTTTAATTGTTTTATTATAGTTAAGGGTATTTTCCCATATCCATGTGAGGTTATTGCTGTATCCTTTGTACAAATCGCTATTCACATTCTGTTGTTGAGAAGCGGTTCCATCGGCATTATATACAGTATAATCGGGAGAGTATGTAGTACTTTTATTAGAACCATAATCTATCCCTATACTGGTTTTAAATTTTAATCCTTCTATAATATCTGCTTCTGCAAAAATATTTCCTACTGTTCTGAATCCTCTATTAAAATTATGAGAGTTGTATTCCAAATCTGCTAATGGATTTCCTACATTGGGAACTACTCCATAAGTACCGTCGTTATAATAAGGTTTCGCTATGGGTTGTGCGCGATAAGCACTGTATACTACATTCGGTGCTACTTGTTGTGTATAAGGAGAAATAGAAATATTGTTTCCTAATTTTATATGTTTGGTAAGTTTATATGTATTATTTATTTTTATGCTCAATCGTTGGTATTCAGAGTTTTTAACTATTCCTGCTTGATTATAATATCCTACACCAAAGTAATACTGCACACGTTCTGTGCTTCCAGTTACAGATATTTGATAATTTTGAAGGGGTGCTGTTCTAAAAATAAGATTTTGCCAATCGGTATTTGGTAGAAGTTCTAAATTATTATAGTTACCTACTTTTGCCTCGTTCAAAATAGTAGCGAACTCTTTTCCATTTAAAAGATCTATTTTTTTACTCAAATTTTGAGTACTATATTCAGATGTAATACTAAAAACCGGCTTTCTTTGTTCCGCTTTTCCTTGCTTGGTAGTAACAACAATAACACCATTTGCTCCACGTGAACCATAAATAGATGTAGCGGATGCGTCTTTAAGAACCTCTATAGATTGAATATCGGCTGAGTTCAAAAAATTTATATTATCTATAATAACACCATCTACCACATAAATAGGGGAAGAGTTATTAAATGTTCCTATCCCACGAACTCTCACTACTGCTGAGGCACCAGGTTGCCCCGAACTGTTCAAAATTTGTATACCAGGAACTTTCCCCTGAAGAGACTGCATGGGATCAAAAGAAGGAATTTTTACCAAATCCGATCCTTTTACAGAATAAACAGAACCTGTTAAATCACCCTTTCTCTGAACCCCATAACCTATAACTACCAATTCTTCTAACTCTCTCGTATCTTCTTCTAATTCTACATCTACATTTGTAGTTTCTTCTGTGAGAGTAATTATTTTCTTTTTATACCCCACAAAAGATATTTCTATATCTACAGGAAGAGTAGTTGTATGTTGTAACTCATACTTTCCCTCTACATCTGTAATCGTGCCTTCCCTCGTGCCTTTTATCAAGATAGATACACCCGGCAACCCTTCCTTACTTACTTTAGAAGTTATTTTCCCTTTGACACTCTTTGTCTGTGCATACGTTTGGGTAAAATGTATGAAAAACAATAATAATAAAATATACGTAATTAGTTTCTTATTCATTATTCTACTTTCTTATTTATTTTTATAGTAGTAACTGATATTGATACAAAAGTTCTTTGTTGAAAAGGAAAGAACATACTCATTCGCTAATGAAACAAAAATAATTTAAAAAAAAATATGTTGTTTATTACGGTATTTTCTTCTAAATTTATTAAAAAAAACGAATTTTTATCTATAAAATATTTTTTTACAAACAATACTTTATTTTGTAATACATAATTGTCATGTTTCCTAACGGTATTTCTCAAAAATAAATAAAACATGAATGAAAACATTTATTTTTGATTTTTATTTTCTTATATATTGCATTCTGCCGCTTGGCTGCTCCTTGCTAAAAATAATTGCTCCCCCAAGAATAGACAAAAAAGTGTCTCAAAAAGAGAGAGAGAGTCATTCTTAACAACAGGAATTGCGTTGATATAATGTATACCATCATCTTTTGTGAATTACTTTTTGGTATTTTTTACTAAAAAAAATAAAAGTAATATTTTATTGTAATTTTTATTATTTTTCAAATTATTTTCTAATTTTTTAATGGAATTAGTATATATGAAAAGTATCTATAAATGCATTCTTTCCAGGGAGAATTTTACTCCTTGTTTTACTAGTCTTCATCTATAGCTTCTACCAATATATCTTTTTTGGACTGGGTGTAACATTTAAGTACTCCAAAACCATTACTTGTATTCGTATTTACTAAGATGGGTTCTGCGTACGGATCTTTTTGAATTTTTATTTGGTTATTCGCATCTTTCACATACTGGTAAAAACTCTTATCTATATTTCGTACCACTACCGATACCTTGAGAGAATCCTTACTTATCCTGGGATCCGAAGCATAATGAAAAGGATATAATTGAACTTTGAATACTACCTCTATTACTCCATCTTTTGCATACTCCTCAGAAAGAAATATACTGCTTGTACCAATTTTATCAGCAAAATCTGTATTAGCGTCGCCATCCTGATTTGAATTTACAAAGTAGGTCCCACTATAATAAAAAATACTGTCGAACCATTGTATTATATTCCCATTTCTATCGAAATTACGCCTATTTCCATAAATGTATTTTCCTACTAATACTTCGTAGTAGTTTTCTCCCGGTAAATCCTGTATTTTCATGTGATACGCTAGATTAAATCCTGTTCCATTTAGATTGAGTTCATCTATTACTTTTGTATAGGATATTTCTTTTATGATAGGGGATTGGACCGGTACCGTTGCCTCTGCTGTTATGGGTTCATAGTCTGGATGGGTAACTTCTACTTTATACGTTGCTCCTGCTTTAGGATAGATAAAGGGAGTCATGTATAAATGGAGAGTATGCATAAATTCTACTTTGGTTCCATCCAGATGTATAAATATACTTTTCTTAGCAGGAGTAACATTTCCTAAAAATATATTATTTTCATATACTTTCACAGTTGCATTTTTAACCCAGAGCGTCTCATCAATGTCTTCAGGTGCATTATTCAGTATATTTTCGCTTTTTGTAAGTACTATAAAAAGAGGATTTTCTACACCAATAAAACCATTTAATACTATTTTTTGCGGGGTATCTATTATATCAATTTCTACTACTTGTGGTGTACATCTGAAGAAAATGATGGTACATCCTGCAAAAAAAATCCACTGTTGTATTTGTGTTAATATATATTGTGTTTTCATATAAAAAATAAGTAAAAATTTATTTAAAAGAAATAGAAAAATTAAAATAAGGAATGATGGGAAAGAGGCTGTGTTGTAAAAAATAGGGATTATTATCTGGGGTGTATTCGAGAGAAATATAAAAGGTATTTGCTCTGTTGTAGAGATTATAAGCTCCCACACTCCAAGTTCTTTCTCCCCATTTAAATTTTTTTGTGAAATTTATGTTTATATCCATCCTATGGAAAGATTGAATTCTATAACTATTGACAGATCCATAATAAAATAAGGAGTTTTTTGTGTCGTATTTGGTAAATAAGCCTGTAGAAGCTATGAGATCCGAGAATTCTGGAGTAGGTTGTACCCTTTCTACTAATGGATGGTATATAAGGTCATATTCACTTAATCCTGTTGTGTTTACTGTCTTATGATCCTGTGATTTTTCTTGTGGTAGGGTAATGGCATTCCCTGTGGAAAGTACCCAGGTAGCAGATATGTTGATACCTTTTTTAATTTGGTATTGTGCTACTACGCTTATATCGTGTCTTCTATCATAACGATAGGGAAATGGTTTTCCATTGTTCAGTTGTTCAAATACTCTCTCTGTTTTAGAAAGAGTGTATCCTATCCAACCGGTAAATTTTCCTTTCTTTTTTTGGATGAGAAACTCTATTCCATAGCTGGTGCTATTTCCTGCTAGTACTTTGTTTTCCCAGCTTTCAGTAAGTGCGATGTAAGAAGCCCCTGATTTATATTGTATCACATTATTCATTGTTTTGTAGTACGCCTCTATACTTGTTTCATACGTGTTATTTTTCCATTCTTTTACTATTCCGAGGGCGATCTGTTGTGATTCCTGAGGTTTTATTTTCTTTGTAGCAGGAACCCAGAGATCTGTGGGAAATTGCGCTCCCGAATTGGCAAGGAGATGTATGAACTGCACCATACTGGAATAAGATACTTTTGCGGCAGTTTGTAATGGAAAAAGGTACCTGATGCTGATTCGGGGTTGAATACTTTTATAAAAGGTCTGATCTACCAAAAATCCTGATGTATGTATTCCTATATTAGCTCTCCATCGCCGGGTTATTTTATAATCATCTTCTACATAGAAAGCAAACTCCATAGCAGATATTTGACTGTTACCCGTAGTGGTATCTTTTTTGAAAGAAGAACTCTGCGAGGCAACCCCAGGGCGAAAGGTATGGTGGGTAACATTTCCCCCTGTACGAAAAGAATGATGTGTATTGGGATCCCATTCAAACTCTGTTTTTAAACCAAGGTCCTGTATCCCCGAAGAGTATTCGGTGCGACTATAACTGTTATCAATATAGGTAGTATTTTCAGAAACAATAGTTTGTTTAGCCATAGAACTAAAATTATATTCGCTATAAGTAAAGGTGAGGTTATGAAAAAGTTTAGGGGTTAGAACCGTATTCCAACGTAGAACAGCTGTGATATTTCCCCAGCTTATTTCGTTTTCTGAATCTGAATTATAAGAGACATATATCGTAGAATCTTGTTTCTCAGAATTTTTTACTTTGAGTGTAGATATTCGATTGATTTTATTTCCTGAAAAAAAATAATCTCTTCCCATATAAAAACTGGCATAGATCCTATTTTTAGGGGAAAATATGTAATTTATTTTTGCGTTTATATCATAAAAGTAATAATTGAAAGCATTTGAACCGAGAATTGGCTTTAAAATCAGATCTATATAAGTTCTTCGGGCAGATACGATGAAAGAGCTTTTATTTTTTTTTATGGGACCTTCTACTGTTACTTTTGCAGCAACCAGTCCGATGGTACTGCTGACGTTAAATTTATTCATATTCCCTTCTTTCATAGTCATATCTATCACAGAGGAGAGTCTTCCTCCATATCTGGCAGGGAATCCACCTTTTATAACTTCTACATTATTAATGGCATCGTCGTTAAAAACCGAAAAGAAACCGAAAAGATGGGACGCATTATAGACAGGGACTCCATCCAAGAGTATGAGATTTTGGTCTGGTCCGCCTCCCCGGACATATAAACCACTGGATCCTTCCCCTCCGTTTTTGATACCAGGCATCAACTGGAGTACCTTAAAAATATCTACCTCCCCTCCAAATCGGGGAAGAAGCTTTACCTGATCTATAGGAATAGATACTAAACCCATTTGTGTATTCTCCAGATGATCATATTCAGAATCTACCAATACTTCTTCTAAGACAGTACCCGATTCTAATAAAACACTCATCTTTTTATCTCCATCTAACAAAAAAGTGGTATCCATAGAATTATACCCCACATAAGAAAAAACTATTGTATATTTTCCCTCCGGTAAAGAAACTGAAAAGAATCCATACTTATTGGTTACATTCCCTAAAAACGTGTTTTTATCAAATACATTTGCTCCTATAAGATTCTCCCCTGTCCGCATATCCCTTATATATCCCGAAAGAGTATACTTCTTTTGAGAAAAACAAGGGAAGACCGACCCTATAAATAATAAAATGAATATATATCTAATCATATCATATTGTATTTTTATGGTGTAATAAAAAATTTATTATTATTGACATTTTTTTTTATAATAAGTGGTAAAAGAAGGAGTGCCTCTGTAAAAAAGGGAGTGTTTCTTTACTCTCACAAAAACACTCTCTTCTAATACCACCGATTCATAAAAGACAAAGCATATCTATTTCCTTTTCAGATCTAGTAGATATTTGTCCATTGCCTTATTTCGTATTGAAAATTATTACCTGGGTTTGCGGCTGCTTGATTGGGATCGTTTCCATCTACAAAAACAGGACCAGCTGAAGCTGTGTTATACAAAGAGATAATTATTTTTTATTTTCTGTAATTTATTAAAAATATTTTTTTTCAAAACATTTGTAATAAAAAAATGATATTTTTGATTTTTTTATGTTATTTTTGATTTTTTGTATAAAAATCAACAAAGGGTATGGATTGTAGTTATATTTTTTTGAGAAAGAACCAAGTAAAGAAATAAATACAGAAACAAAAAAAAAGAGAGCATCTCATCAATGCTCTCTTTTTCTATATGTTATTTTGCGAGATAGTATGTAAGCTTACCAGCACTATATGATGTTACTATCAAAGAATCGGTAGTTAATTTTACTAAATCACAATTACCAGTTCCACAGAGAGGAAGTTTTATTTGCTTTTCGTCTTTTTGAAAAGACCAAGTGGCTTTTGAAACTTGCTGTCCTTGTCCTCCTCCAGTATTACAGGGCTGAGGACCGTCCTCAGAAGTTAAAGTGCCGTCTTGTTGAAATTTAAGAATAACATCTTTCAAACAAGCATACACTGGATTATCAGGGTTTATTCTTTTTATTTTCCAACTTCCTATTATTAATTTGGTTTTCTCACTTAAAACCACGGGTTCGGGGTCTTTTTTACAGCTCCATAAAATCATTCCAACCACTGCAATTATTACTATTTTTTTATACATTTTATTTTTTTTACGATCTCTTAAAAAATATATCTATAAT
>JASGCU010000063.1 GCA_030053935.1 Chitinophagaceae bacterium | reverse complement strand
AAGGCGGAAAAGGTGATTAAAAACTAATCATTCATAATTTATAGTTTAATCTTACTTTTTCCTTTTAGGAATGGTGATATCGAAGTCCTTTATGTATTGGATACCAAATCCTGACCTTCCCGTGTTGGAGTTATTGAGTATATTGTCAGAATTATTTTGTCTGTAATACATTTTTATTTTCATATTTTCAATTTGAGTGGGCTTATATTCTATTATCCAGTTTCCAATAGCAGTATTTATGGGGTTTTGTTGTGAGTTATCATACATTGATCCTTCTCGTACTATTTTGAGTTGCCTGTCTAGAAGAGAATACCCTAATCGAAGTTGGGCATTTTTATAGGTATCGGCGTTTACGCTGGAAATATCTACGTCTACTTCTAAATTTGGGTTTATATTGGATACCCAGTAGTTCAGTTGGTTAGAAAAAAATTCGCTTATTGTGGCACTTGTGGCATTTCCCACGTCAGAATATTGATTAGAGAAGTTATTGACTAACGTTTGTTGTGTGGCGGTGAGAGATTTGAGAACTAATAAACTAAACACTTGTTTTCCGAGTTCTACTTCATCTCTTTTGATGGTTTCTTTGAAGGCAAGGATTTCTGTGCTTATAGGATGCGAGGTGGTGTTAACGGTCACTTGATTTGGATAATCTTTTATGTCAATATCAAATTTCATTTCGGGCTGAAGAATAGGTCCTGTAAGGTTAAGTTGTAAGAGAGTAGGATATTTTCGGGTCAGTTCGGGACTTTTTAGGAGGTCTGTATTCTTTATGGTAATGATAGGGGCAATAGATGCGTATTGTTGATAGACGGCATTTATGTTCATAGTGCCTTTATAAATATCATTTGTCCAGCTCATTTTTCCTCCTTTTTGAATAGAAAATTCTTTATTGATGATATTAAAAAGTGTAAAATTGTAAGTTCCCTCTTCTACTTCTAAATCTCCCTGCAAAGATACTTCTTCGTTTGGATTCACCGTCAGTTTTAGTTTGCCATTCCCTTTCCCTTTTATAATATCTCCTGAGCTATTGTTAAAAATAATTTCACAAAGGGCATTTGTATTTATTTCCATATCTAATTCTATGGAGAGTTTCATGCTTTCTTCTTTTTGTTTTTTTTTTTGAGAGATGCTGGTTTCTGTTTTTTTCTCTTTGGGGAGAACAAACTCTATGAAACTTTCTGATGCTACTTCTTCTCCTTCATTATTATTCATAGAGAGATGGACATTTGTGTTTGGATTGGAAACTGCATTGGCGGATAGTTTCATTTCGTCCATATTTCCCAAAAAATGTACGTCCCCTGTGGCGTATACCGTGCCGTAATAGAAGGGGTTTTCTTTGAGAGTGGTATTGAGAACTTGAAAATTACTTACTTTTGCGGAAATATCTATCCAAAGATTATTATATTCTTTTATTTCTACATATCCGTTGAGGTATCCTCTGTTATTGAAAACATCTCTTATACTCATACCATTACTTTTTATTTTATTGTTATCTATGGTATATTTACCGGAAAATTGGTACTGTGTTTGGGTATATTGAATGAGGGCTTTTCCGTTGGTAATTTCTCCATTTCCATTCAAAATAGGGTTTGTATAATAACCAGTGAGAGAGAAATTTCCATCTATTGTCCCTTCTACTTCAGAAATGTATTCTCCCAAGAAAAGTTCACTTATTTTGAGAGGCATTGTTTGGATATGTGTGGTAAAATGAAGGGGAGCAATGCTATCTGATAGTACAGTATACCCATTGCTTGAGATAATATTTTTTCCTTTTTTATGAAGTGTTATTTTGCTATACAAGGTATCCGAATTTATCCTCATAGAAGAGTTTGTATGTATATCTCCTAAAAGAGAGTCATTAACAAAAGCATTTTTTATTTCGTGAGAAATATGTAATTGGTGGGTATTTTCTTTTTTGGAGAACGAAATTTGCCCATTGACAATTCCTTTTATTTTATTTTCTACCAGGGAATGAAAGGGTTGTAAGGTATAAAAATTTTCTAAAGAGAAATTGCTTACAGACACATGGGGGTAAGAAATACTATCTCTCAAGTAACCCAAAATAGAAATCTTTTGGTTTCTTGATTGCATTTCAAATTTTTGA
Source organism: Chitinophagaceae bacterium (assembly GCA_030053935.1). NCBI lineage: Bacteria > Pseudomonadati > Bacteroidota > Chitinophagia > Chitinophagales > Chitinophagaceae > Chitinophagaceae bacterium. Next base: position 11,775 of record JASGCU010000063.1, on the reverse strand, counting down.
AAAAGGATGTTATTTTTATAAAAAATAATCTGATTATTGGGAACAAAGCTCCATATGTTATTTCCTAAAATCATAGTAGAGTCAAGAGATCTAATAGAAAACACAGAGCTATCTGTAAACAGGCGTACACTTCCTAAAAGCCGCATTTTATTGTTTGTTTCATTTTCTGCAAGCGTGTTGATAGTAATACTATCATTGTTCCATATAATATCAAGCGTGTTATTGTGGGTTTGGAAGTATTGGTGAGAGTAATTCCATATAGTGGCTTTTATTTGAGATAAGACCGGAAACTTACCTGTCTCTTTGGTACTCTTCCATTGTATTTTACTTTTAGCAAAGAGCATATCTTTATATTGCACAGTATCGCCTTCAAAAGAAATATCTATATGAGAAAAGTGTTTTTTTTTATACTGGAGGGAGAGTTTGTTCTTATTATTTATTATCAGAGGGATTTTTAAAAATTGAAAGAGGGGGGTTCCATTTTTTATTTCTGCTTGCACCGAAAGAGTATCTACTGAAAGCAATGAAGGGGATTGAGTCCATTGTTTATTTGCAATGGCATATTGATATTGCTGTATATCTTCTACCACAGAATGGATAAGGGTATCGAAAGAAAAAGAACCATCTGCTTTTATATATCCTATATCCGATGCAATTTCCATATGTCTTTTCTTTTTTTGGAAGAAACTTTGGATATCTATTTTTTTTATAGAGTATTGTTTTTCTTCTCTTGTGAAAAAGGTGTTATGGAATGCTACTTGTCCCGTAATTTCAGAAATATTTGTACCATCTGTATTCCAAATGAGTTGTGTTTTAATATATCCATTGGTATCGTGGATTCCCAAAAAGGCAAGGGGGAGTTTTTTAATATCTGCTTTTATGTGCAGGTGTTTTTTTTGTTTTTCAAAACCTGCTTTCAGATTCAATACTATATTGGTATCTGAGGCATTTATTATAGCATTAAAAACATTGGATTGTATATCCATTTGAACCGCTATATTGTGCATTTTTTTATCTAAAAAAGAGACCTCTGCTATTGTTGTTTTGAGGTGTAGTGTTTCTATATCAAAACCACTTCCTTCAAATACCACATCTTCTTTGAGAGTAATATTATGAATAACACTATCCAAACCTACATATTTACCGAGGGCAAAATCAAAAAGACTCAAACGCCCTTTATAAGTAGTACTTTTTGTTTTGTTAAAATCCACAGTAAAAGAAGTATTCCCGCTTCCTAAAGGCGATCTAAAAACACTCTGGACAAAAAGTTCTTCTGCGGTAAGCTGTATATTCCCCGAGAAATTCAAATGAGAAAGTTTGGTAATATAAGGGGTTTGTATGGGATAGTAAGGAAATATATCTGCTATAAGTATGTGGGAAGGGAGCAGTTGTAAATTCATATTCATAGTATGATAATCGGGTAATCCTTTGAATGCAAACTTACCATGAAGAATACTTTGTTTCCCGAAAGAGAACATATCCATATCGCCTATAAAATCACCCACTTTTCCGGACACATTCCCTGAGAAAACATATTTGCCAAAAACACTGTCCAACCCTGTAGCAAAAAGTTTTAACTCATCTATATGGACAACGCTGTTTTTAAAGTTCCCTCTGAACCGAACACTATCCACAAAATCCGCCATATTCCCTACTCTTTCAAATTCAAAGAAAACAAAATCACTGACAAAGCTTTTTTCTGTTTGTAAAACAAGATTATCAAATTTCATAAAATGCTCTCCTAACACAAAGCGGGTTTTTAGATCATCTACTCGGAGCATTTCTTTTTCATCTACTGCACTGAGATTCTCTATATCTATAACCATAGAATCTTTCCCAAAAGAAAAATGAGAAATATCCCCATTAATCTGCTTAATCCCAAAGTGATAATAATCATATCCCTTTGTTATCAAGGAATCCGAAAGAGAATGATAAGAAAAATAACTATCTCGTATGTTGATTTTTTTTATGAGAAATGGAATTTCCTCATATCCCTCCGTAACTTTCTCCTCTATCTCGGTATCCACAGAAAATTTGCTAATAATCTGCTCCACAAAATGATATATATTTACATCGGAATACTCATTCTCTAATAAAAGACGAACTTCTGCTCCTCCGAGGGTGACATTATCCAAAACCACTTTTTTATTTTTTATAATATCTATTATATCAAAGTTTAGAAACATGTCTTTTACATAAATGAGCGAACTATCCTGCGTATCTTTTATGTGAATATCCAAACAATGTATCTTATCAAACCAATCTATATCTACATGTCCAATAGAAGAAGAGTAAGAGGTGTTTTCTAATATCCGCTCGTTGGCATACTCTATTATTTTTTTCTGAACAAAAGGAATTTGTAACAAAAGAGAAATACTTGCAAAAAGGAGAAGCACGGAAATGCACAACCAAAGAGCGGTTTTTAGCATTACCAGCAACAGTTTTTTATTTCTTTTTCGCAGATTCATTATTTATTTATTTTGATGATGCAAATATTATTTTTTTTAATATTTCCCCTTCTACGTCCACTATTTCATTTTTAAAACGATCCTTTGTCTCCACAAGTGCTATACTATGTCTATTGACCAATACTATACCTATCTCTGTAGCATCGTTTCCAATGTCATTAAGGACCTTTATTTTTGTATGCACATAATCAAAATGAATGCCGTTGAGAATAGGATTATTTTTTACCCCATCAGCAAACATTTCTTCCATTTCCATACCAATATTAAACCCTAAATTATCTATAGTAGATTGTAATCTTTTATAACATTCGTCGTTTTTTTTACGAGTTTCTTCATTTTCTTTTTTTAGAGCAACAACTTGTTCTTCCAATAATCTAATATTTTTTTCTATTTCTTCAATGGTTCTTTTATCCTTATGCATTATTTTTAGTAGTTAATTTTTTTTGTATTTATTGTATGAGATATAATATTTATTTTTTCATAATGATATTGTAAAGAAATACATTTTTCTCTCTGTATTTCTTTTTTTTATTGGATTATCTGCTACGCATACTTTTCTAATTGATATATCAGGGCTTTGAAATCTTTGGGATACGGGGCTTCTACATTTATTTCTTCCCCATCTCTATCCATGAAAGTGATTTTAGAAGCGTGCAGAGCGGTTCTTCTTATCAGAGGTTTCTCCTCCTCATCGGGAGAGGACTTATATCTTTTTTTTATCTGTGATAGCAGACAGTCTTGTCCTCCATACAAGCTATCTCCACAGATCGGGGCTTCGGATGCAGCGCAATGGATCCTGATTTGATGTAATCTTCCCGTTATCGGCTCGCATTCCAATAAAGTATGAAATTTATACGCATAGAGCGTTTGCAAAATGGTAATACTGCTCTTGCCCTCCTTACTCATCTGCACGAACCCATTAGAATGTATTAATAAAGGAATATCTACCTTCTTTTTTTCAAACTTATGAATACCATTTACCACCGCATGATATATTTTTTTTACTTCTCTTCTTTCAAATTGCCCCGCAATATGCTTGTAAGATTCATTGTTTTTCGTAAACACCAATATGCCCGAAGTTACCTTGTCAATCCTGTGTGCTGCCTGCAAATCAAGGAAATACTCTCTACCTATCTCTAACATGCTCACCTCTTTTTTATTCCGCTCAGGGATACTTGCAATAAAGGGTGGTTTATTTATCACAACAAAATTCTCATTCTCAAAAATTATAAAATCTTTCCAGTTATTCATTTGTTTTTATGTATATTACTTAAAAATGCCGCTCCACTCAAAATATATTTTATTTTTTATAATATACTAAAAACGCATTTTTATTGCCCATTTCTCAAAAACAAACTCTCTCAAAAGCAAATAGAAATCAAATCTCTTATGATGAACACGTTGTATTCTCTCAACAAATACTTATTTTTTATACTCATACTTTTAAATTCTTGTAATGATGTGAGAACAAAGCATTCTACTATACTCAGTAGTAATAAAAAACTGACTCTTATCCACAAGGAACAGGATAAAATTATTTTGGGACTGCACCCCTCTCAAAAAGACACATCCATGTTCTTTTTCATCCCTGCAGGGAACTTCTTTTTTTTTCATAATGATAAATTGATACACGCTCTTTCCGTTCCCAATCCCCTCGTAGATACGGTACACCTCAGTACCTTTTATTTCCCTCTCACCATATATTCAACCAATGCCTCTTTTGAAGAAATAAATTTCAAAACCTCCCAAGAGAATATCACGAAAAGAGAAAAAAAACGAACAACCACCCACCTCCAAAACATATTTTCTTATTACTTATATGTATACATCATTTTGCTTCCTTTCCTCTTGCTCCTCTTTTCAAAAAATAGAGAAGACTTGCCCGCTTCATTTTCTATAAAAAACACAAAAGAAAGCTTTCATGCTCTTTCCAATTCAATGTTTATAATACTCTTACAGATCCTATTGAGCATCACCATAGGTTTTTTTTTATTAGTAATAAGTTTATTAGATAAGAACCAAAATGAAATGGAAACCATACTCATTAATTGGCTCAATTACAGCAAATATACCTTTCTATTCTTTGTTATTCGCCAATCGATATTCTTGGGAAATGGTTTTTTGCTTCACAATAAAACAATCAAACTCCTGCTACCACAATACGTCAAGATGAATTTTATGATGTCCTTATTTGTTATTCTTCTCATCTTTCTATTTTTTTATGTATCCCCATCTTTTCTGTTTTTTCTAAAAAAAAATATCGTTCTTGCTCTATTTGTATGGGGGGTAGCAGAATCCATTTTTCTATATTTCCTACAAAAAAACGAAGATATTCTCACAAAAATGGAACTCCTCTATTGTTTGCTCAGTATAGAAATTCTCCCTCTACTCTTTTTGAGCAAAGAACTGCAAATTTTCACACATTAAAAAGACATAATTTTTCAAATTCCCCATCCAATCCCTACTACAAATGGAAGACATAAACAAAGAAATTCCAAAATTAACTATAAAAAACTGGGCAGAAGACGATAAACCAAGAGAAAAAATGGTTGCCAAAGGAAAAGCTGCTCTCTCTGACGCAGAATTATTAACCATTCTCATTAGCTCGGGGACAAAAAAGTATACAGCCTTAGACATAGCAAAAATACTTCTACAAAAATGCAATAATGACATAAATGAACTCGCAAAACTGACCTTGGAAGACCTAACAACCATAGACGGAATCGGAACCGCAAGAGCCGTCACCATCATTGCAGCAATAGAATTGGGAAGGAGAAGAAAGCCCGATACAAACGAGAATATTCTGAACGTAGATACTCCCGAAAAAGCCTATCAAATCATAAAAGCGGAGCTAATGGACATCGCCCATGAGGAATTTTGGATAATGCTCCTCAACCCGCATAACAAATTTTTGAACAAAGTTCGCATCAGCACCGGAGGAACCTCACAAACAACAGTAGACACCAAAATTCTTTTTCAAAACGTATTATCGCAAAAAAAATGCTCTAAAATAATACTCATCCACAACCACCCCAATGGTAGTATCAGACCAAGTCAAAACGATATAACCATCACCAAAAAGATAATAGAAGCATCAAAACTCTTAGACATAGAAGTAGTAGACCATATCATTTTTTCGGATAGCGAATTTTTTAGCTTCAAAGAAAAAAATTACATGTAGTTTTTTCCATTTTTGTAGATATGTATATCTCATTATATTTTCAGGTAGTTCCTTTTTTTGAATGTTTTATATAAATATAGGTGCGTTCTAAAAATAGACTTCTTGCCCAAAAAAAAGTGTTGGTAACTATTGGTTTTTAAGGGATACAGTTTTTAGGATTTGAATTTTTAGAACCCATCTATAGTAAATACTTGCCTTTGTTTTGTTTCAAAAGATCGTACAATTCTGATAATACCATTGCGGTTGCTCCCCATATTACATGGTTTTCTATTTCATAACAGGGTACAAGAGTATTATGTATAGAATAGAGAGGAATGTTCTTTGTTTTTATTTCTGTATGTAATAACCATTCCACAGGTGCAGGGATGATTTTTGCAACTTCGTTATTATCAGGAATAAAAGTAGGACTATAATCCAAAAAACCCACTACTGGGAAAAGAATAAAATTACTAATAGGTATATAAAGAGAGGTAAGATTTCCTATAATATGCACAGTGGAGGCATCTATACCTATTTCTTCTTGGGTTTCTCGAAGAGCAGTTCTAAAAAGATTGGTATCTTGTTCTTCGTATCTGCCTCCTGGAAAAGCAATTTGATTACTATGAACTCTTGAGTTTTTTGGTTTTTGAATAAGAGGGAAATGAGGATTTTTATTGTCAGTAGGATAAAATAAGATAAGAACAGCACTTTTAGAGGCATCTGTTCTGCCTTCTATATGAAATCTTTCTGACGAATCGGGTGAAGGAGATAGTTTTTTTTGGGCATCTATGCCTGGTAATTCACCCAATAAAGCGGTTTTTATTTGAAAAATAAATGTTTCATACTCTCTTTCTTTCATTATAATCGGTTATTCAATGCCCTAGAAAAGATTTATTATGTCATTTACTATAGCAAAAAGCATAAGGGAGATTAAAATAACAAAACCCACTCGTATAGAATATTCTAATACTTTTGAAGAGACGGTTCTTCCTGTAACAATTTCATACACTAAAAAAAGAGCGTATCCGCCATCTAACCCTGGTATAGGAAGAAAATTCATAAATCCTAATACAAGTGATAGTATTCCTGTTACAGTCCAAAATCTTTCCCAATCCCACGTTGATCCAAATATCTTTGCCATGCCTATAGGACCAGATATAGATTTTGTGGCGGGTATCTGTCCTGTTATAAGCTTATACATTCCTTTTGATTGCAAGTATAACAGATTAAATGCTCGCATAGTTCCTTTTTCTACACTGGTGAATGCTCCATATTGTATTTCTTCATAACGAAGTGTATTTTTAGGTGTAAATCCTATTCTCCCTTCTTCGTTCACTCTTATAGGGAGTAACATTTCTTGCTCTTTTCTTTTTATCAATACTTGAATTATTTGAGATGTATTTTCCTGAAGTATAGGGGTTATTTCATCAAAATATCGTATAGGTGTATTATTAATAGTAATAATATTGTCCCCTGCTTGTAGTCCTGCGGAGTCAGCTGGGGATCCTTTTGTTATTTCTGAAATAATAAGAGGAATCCGTGGTTCTATAAAGCCCATTTCTTTTTTGTTTGTAAGGTCTTCTAAAAAAGTATCGGGTATCTGTATATCTATTGGGCTGCCGTTTCTTTCCACAGTAAAATAAACCCCTTCCTCTAAAAAAAGAGAAAGGTTCATTACCTCATCAAATTTTTGTGCTTCTTTTCCATTTACAGTGAGTATTTTATCTCCCGTTTGAAACCCTACTTTTTTTCCCAATTCTAAAGCATGTATCCCTCCGTTTTTATTGACTTCTGATACGCTGAGGTAGGTTTCACCGTTTATATAAGCCATAACACAAAAAACCGCTATTCCAAATATAATATTGACTATTATGCCGCCCATTATCACTATCAGTCGCTGCCATGCGGGTTTTGACCTATATTCCCAAGGTTCGGGAGGCAGAGATGCAAATTGAGTATCCATAGATTCATCTACCATTCCCGAAATTTTTACAAAGCCACCAAAAGGTATACTCCCAATTCCATACTCTGTCTCCCCTACTTTTTTACTCCATACTTTAGGTGGAAATCCAATGAAATATTTTTCTACTCGCATTCCAAATACTCTCGCCGCTACCAAATGACCTAACTCATGAATCCCTACTAAAATAGTTAATCCTAAAATCAACTGCCCCACCATTATTAAAACTCCCATTCTTTATTCTGTTAAAATTAAATATAAAAAAATACCCATCTTCCTAATAAAATAGTAGTATGCTCACTTACGTTTGGAAAACACAAATATAAGAAAAAGAGACAATATATAATAATTATGCAAAGTTATTCTTATTATTTTCCCATTTTTTCAAACATTTTATAGATTTTTTATGTCTTTATAAAATATACACTTACGAAATCTGTATTTGTTGAAAAACAAAAAAACGAAGGAATAAAAAATTGTAGAACCAAAAATAAAAAAATCCACCATTTGAGGGTTATGGAGGAATGTATTTGTATTGGATTTCGTTTATTTACAACAAACTATCCTTAATGTATAGACCAAAAACATCCATTGACACCTATATGATATCTTTAAGAGGGGTTCTAAAAATTGATTTTTTTAATTGGTTTTTAGGGGTACAGTTTTTAGAATTTGAATTTTTAGAACCCATCTTAAGATAATAAATAATTTTTTAATTTTTTTAAAAAGTAACATTTTTTAAAATGTAATATATATGGTGTTCTTTTAAAATAAAATATTTCACAAATTAAGTTTATATTTATTTTTTATGTTATTAAATGTATCTCAACTTACAGTCTTATCATGATTTTTAGAAGAGATGAAAATGTGTCCCACATCTACTGATAAATCCCTAAAAATAAAATATTGTTTGTGTTTTTTCTTGTTTTTAATTTTTTTGTTCATCCAGAAAAATCGGAAACGGAAAAGATTTATAGAACTCCCATTCACCTTGCTAAGGTTTTAGAACTTTGAAAAAGTTTTAAAATACGGCATCCCCACTTGTTTGCATATAAAAATACTATTGGAGGTATCGGGTACTATTGCATCAAAGCGGATAGGAATAATATCTGTTCCCGCTGTGCTTATAACCCCATATTTTTTATTGTTTTCTACCAATAAAAACCTTTGTGAGAGAGCTGTTATTGCATCAAAGCGAGGGTATATTTCTTTTTTATGCAGAGTATTGTAGATTCCGTATTTTTTGTTTTTTTTTAGGAGATAGAGATTTGGTTTTAGAAGCAAAAGGGTATCTAATTCTAAATCTAAGGTATTTTTTCCTTGTCTATCAATAAGATGATACTTTTCTTTGAACTTCACAATAGCATTGCCGTTGGAGAAAGAAGACACTTGTTGGTATATATTCTGAATAATAATGTCCTCTTGAGTATTTATAAATCCCCATTTTCCTAATATCTTCACAGCAGCAAGCCCTTCGAAAAAAAGTTCTACATCTTCGTAACGATTAGTTACTACCATTTTATGTGCAGTATCTACAAATCCGTATTTTTTATCTTTTTTGATTGCTATAAGCCCTTCTGAATACCCTTTTATATATTCATAGGTCTGTTTTTGTATGAGGGTTTGAAATCTTTGGAATATTTTTTGTCCTCTATAATCGGGATAAATACCCCCATTCAATGGAATAGAAGCATTATGAGTTTGTCTTCCTGCGAGATGTGCAAGGGTAAAGATGCTATCCTTTTCGTTTTTCGTTATTTTGTAAAAGGTGTTATGAATCGGGACAATTCTTTCTGCTACAAAAGATTGCATGGCTTTATTTTCTTCATTAATGAGAAACCATTGGCTATATGGTTCTATTTTTACAAGCGTATCGTTTATTTTTGTTATATTTTTATAGGTATTTTTGTGGATAGTATTTCCATTTTTATCCATAACCCCGTAGCTTCCCCTTTGTTTGGTTATAAAAATACGGGTATTGAGAGGGACGATGTTTTCATATTCTTGGGGAAAAACCGTATCTCCCTGCTCATAAAAGAGAGTTATGGTATTAAGATGAGAAGTGGCTTTATAAATGTTTGTTGAGAAGCGAGTTAGTTTTTTATATTCTATGGGAACAATGGTATTGGTATGGGAAACAAGCCCATAAAGGACTTGATTTTTGAGAAAAGAGCTGACAATGTATATATTTTTGTAGGGATTTACCAATTCTATGCTAAAATACTGAATGGGAACGATGGGATTGTTTTGTTCATCAATGATTCCAAAGAGTGAGAGTGTGGAATTATGAGATTTGAAAGAAACTAAAAGCAATTTATTGGGGAGAAGGTGTATTGCATCGTAGATGGGGGCTGTTATTTTCTTATGAGAGAGTGTGAGAATCCCCCAAAAGTTATTATATTTATACCCCAAAGTGTTTTTGAGAATCAGAGGAGTATCTATTGCTCGAGTCCAGCCAAGTTGGTTGTACTGGGCAGGAATTATTATCTCTCCTGCATGGTTTTTAAGTCCTTTTTTTCCATTTTCTTCAAAGAAAGAGAATGATTTTGTAGGTGCTTGTGCCTGTGCGGAGAGGAGGGCAAGAGAAAATATGCAATATCTTATTATATTTTTGGAGAAGTTGCTTTTGAGGAGGGACAATACCATTGTTTATACTGATATATCTGCTTTTATGAACGGATGTGAGTAATAGTTTTCTAAAGTAAAATCTTCGTATTGAAAAGAATGTATAGTATCTCTATTTTTATTTATTTTCATTGTAGGTAAGAATTTAAATGTCCTTGACAATTGTTCTTTCACTTGCGGTAAATGATTTAAATATATATGTGCATCTCCTAAACTTATTATAAAATCTCCTAATTCTAAATTACAAACATGGGCTATCATCTGAGTAAGAAGTGAGTAAGAAGCTATATTAAATGGCAACCCTATAAATACATCAGCACTTCTTTGATAAAGAGAGCAACTAAGCTTATTATTGGATACATAGAACTGAAAAAGTATATGACAAGGGGGTAGTTTCATGTATTCAATATCACCTACATTCCAAGCTGAAACTATATGCCTCCTGCTATGTGGGTTCGTTTGTATAGAATGAATTACTTTATCAATTTGGTCTATAGTATTACCTTTTTTATCAATCCAATTCCTCCATTGGTACCCATAAATGGGACCAAGGTCTCCGTATTCATCTGCCCATTCATCCCATATATGCACGTTTTTTGAATGAAGGTATTGTATATTTGTAGAACCTGATAAAAACCAAAGAAGTTCATAGATAATTGGCTTTATGAATACTCTTTTTGTCGTCAATAAAGGGAAGCCATCAGATAGATCAAATCGCATTTGATACCCAAAAATAGAGAGCGTACCTGTCCCTGTTCTATCTTCTTTTTTTACACCTTTTGATAGTATTTCTTGTAATAAATTATGATAAATAAGCACTTTTTGGTATGGTTTAAGGTAATAAAACTTTGCACAAGTACAAAATACTTTTTTTTCAATCTTTTATGTATTACCGATAAAAATTGAATTTCTCGTTGTATTTTTTAATATTTTTTATGCGATACTACCAAAAGAAACATGTTTTACAAATATGGCATCTTCTTGTATCTTACTCATCTTCCAATGAAGAAAAGTTATTTTTGATCCCTACTCAAATAATGTATTCATTATTGACTGTCTGCAAGAAAACTCTTACTTTTTAAATTGTATTCAAATAGGTTAGATAGAGCCTTTTCTTTTTACTACTCAAGATTTTATGAATTTTCTTGCAGATACTAATTATTTGGCAAAAGATATTAATTATTTACCAAATAATGTCTCCTTTTTGAAAATGGATTAAAAAATATGAGGAAATTTTGAATTTGAATCTGTATTCGATTCGCTTTGAAGAGATTTTATAACTTTGGCAATATTTTTTTATTTGAGAGAATTTTTGTTTTATTTTTCAAAAAAAAAGATATTCTGATAAAAAATTGCAAAAAAAACAAAAAATATTATGATGGTATTTTGAAAAAAAAAATATTTTTTATAAAATTACAGAAAATAAAAATAAAATTATTTCACAGAAAATAAAAATAAAATTATTTCACTTATAACACAAAAGATGATGGTACCCATTATATACATACAACTCCTGTTGTTAAGAATGACTCTCTCTCTCTCTCTTGTCGAGACATGTACTG
>JASGCU010000062.1 GCA_030053935.1 Chitinophagaceae bacterium | reverse complement strand
GTAAGTTTTTTAATTGGATATACAATACAAGAAAAGAAGAAAAGAATATTTAGAAAAAATTATTTGACTTTCTTTTCCAACCCGATTTGACAGAACTTATCAACAAGTCATTTCATCAGTATAAGATATATTAGGGACGTTATTTTTCTATTTTTAATAATAAGAGAGTGTCCGAAAAAAAATTTACACACAATTACTAAATTTTAAAACTATTGATAATCAAACAGTTACAAAACTATAAGTGTTTCAAAAGTAAGTTTTCAGACACTCTCCTATGTTTTTTATTTAATAGTTATTTTTTCTGCCTTCAAAACTACTCCTGTTTCTCCGTATATTATAATAATATATTGTCCTTTTGGTAGGGTTTCTGTAGAGATAGAATGTATTACATTTCTACTGTAATTCATTATTTCTCTACCTGCTAGATTATATATCTTCACAGATGAAGCTTTTTGGTTTTTATCTGTTTGGATGGTTATAAAACCATTTGCGGGATTCGGATAAATATTTATAGCAGGGTTTTCTTTCCCTATAAAAGTAAGAGGATTAATGATTGTTGTTTGTATCGCGAGTGTTTGTAACGCAAATCCCTGTAAATAATTTTCATTTCCTATTTGATAAGCAGTAATATTCACCATTCCTGCTCCGTTTATAGTTACTGTATTATTATTGATACTTACTAAATTATTGGAAACCAAAAATATAATGGGTAAACCTGAAGAAGAGCTTGCTTGTAAAACAAAAGGTCCGTCCCCAAAAGTTTTCGTACTTAATGCTCCAAAAGATACACTCTGAGTTGCTTTGTATATAGTAAGCATTCGAGTAACAAAACCAAAGAGAACACTATTTCCACTGTATGCAGTAATATTCACGGTTCCTGCTCCTTTTATACTCGCTGTATTAGTATTGATACTTACCAAAGTAGAAGATGCAGAAAACATAACAGGTAGCCCCGAAGAAGACTTTGCTTCTAACACAAAAGATCCGTTTCCAAAAGTTTTCGTACTTAATGCTTCAAAAGATACACTCTGATTTCTCCTGTTTATAGTAATTATTTGAGTACTAAAACCAAAAACAGTATCATTTCTCGTGTAGGCAGTAATACTTACTGTACCTGCTCCGTTTATTGTTGCAATATTTTCCCTGATTTCTAAAAGAGTATTAGACACAAAAAAAGAAACAGGTAAATTATCAAAAGAACTCGCTCTAAGTGTAAATGGTTCATCCCCATGTGTTTTACTACCTATAAGAGGAAAATCTATTACTGTATTCTTACTACCTATAATACCACTTCCTGTTCCATTTTGAATATTCCAAATGGAATCACCTGTTTCAGAATAAACGTATGAAAGATTAGAAGTAAAATGTACCCCATCTAAAATGATGATAGCACGAGTAGAATCAGTTCCTTCCGTTATATATTCTATTGTACCACTTGCTTCTATATTATTAGTAATCCCTGGTATTGTTTGAGTATATTCCACAGCACCTATAGTTATTCTTGCTCCTCTATGAATACCAGGAAAGTGTCCTGGGGTATATATAAAACCCGGTCCTAATTCTCTAATGCTGTCTGAGTCTAATCCAGTAGGGCTTTTCATAGCAGCAAGAGTGAGACCTTTTTCATAAATAAGACGATATTGATCTATCGGAGTTATAATTCTTGGACCAAGCAAAATATTTTTTAATATTTTACCTAATCCTATTTTACGATTATTATCCCTTGGTATGCGATTTACTAACTGAGCAGAATCCTTATTCCAATAGCAATATAGAACTGTTCCTGCAGACCATCCCACCAGTCCGCCAACAGAAGAAGTACCCGAGACAGATCCTGTAGCATAACTCTGTAATGCATATCCAACATAGTTCATTCCCAACAATCCACCGACAATAGAATCAGAAGCAGAAACAGATCCTGTAGCATAGCTCTGGCTTATAAAACCATAACGACTAAATCCGACTAATCCACCGACAATAGAATGTCCCGAGACAGATGCTGTAGAGTAGCTTTCGCTTATTGCTCCACCTTCATGATATCCGACTAATCCGCCAGTATTAGTAGAAAGATTAAAAGTATCACAGATATATCCGGTAGTGTAGCTTTGGCTTATTTTCCCAAGAGTATTTCTTCCTACTAATCCGCCGATAGATCCACCATAATAACTACCACCATACAAACCACCAAAGACGGAATCCTTAGCATAAGTTTGGGTTATTGTTCCGCGAAAATTATATCCCACCAATCCACCAACGTTCTTACGTCCCTTAATAACTGCATTTCTGATACCTATATTTCTGATATTGCTACTTTCTCCCGTCCATGCAAAAAAACCTACATAATCAGCATTTTTTCTATTTATATACAGATTATCTATGGTGAATCCATTGCCCTCAAAAATAGCACTATATGGTATTCCTTGAATAGTATCACTAGCAGTAATAGCAATGCCAATAGGACTCCATCCACTTCCTGATCTTTCTGTAAAGGTTTTAAATATCTTTGTAGTATCTCTATAAGAAGATATATTATTAAAATCTAAACTTATAGTAAGTTCATACCCATTGCAAGTACCTACGTTACAAATACCTGTGAGATTATTTCTTATGGAGTCCAGCTGATTTATAGAATAAATTTCTATGAGACCATCCCCATCTCTATCTCTGTAAACAAGAGAGGGTTGAATGTTCAGTACCTGTGTTATTGGTGGATTTGTATAATTATTGTTCGTATGGTATGCTGTAATACTAGCCATTCCTACACCATTCGATTTTAATGTACTCACTGTAATCACTCTACTCACTGTACCAACATTAATTTTCATTGTGTCATCATTATTGATGCTTATCAAATGAGAAGCGGAAGAAAATAAAACAGGTAAACTAGCAGAAGACACTGCAGATAAAATAAAACGTGTAGTATCTCCAATAATCCTCGTTAATAATGTTTCAAAAAATATACTCTGAGTTTTTTTGTGTATAGTAAGTATTTGTTTGGTAAAACCAAAAAGAGTATCATTTTCACTGTATGCTGTAATGGTTACTGTACCAATGCTTAATGTACCTGTGCTGCCTACTCCTATTATTTTTATTGTATCTATATTTACTCCGTTTATTACCCTGCCTCTACTGATTTGTACTATAGGATTAGAAACCGAATAAGAAACAGGTAAACTTGTAGAAGACCTTCCTGTTATAATAAAAGGTGCATCTCCAAAAGTTTTCTGTGGTAACGCTCCAAAAATTATACTCTGAGCCTTTTTGTTTATAGTAAGTATTTGCACCACAGAATCTGCTTTTAGATAATTTTCATTTCCCGTTTGATATGCTATAATACTCACTATTCCTGCTTTTTTTATACTCACTGTATTATTACTGATACTTATATTAGTATTAGAAGTAAAATAAGAAACAGGTAAACTTGTAGAAGACCTTCCTGTTATAATAAAAGGTGCATCTCCAAAAGTTTTCTGTGGTAACGCTCCAAAAATTATACTCTGAGCCTTTTTGTTTATAGTAAGTATTTGCAGAGCAGATGAACCTCCGGACCTATATGCTGTAATATTTAATACACCTGCTCCTCTCATAGTCACTGTATTTATATTGATATTTACCAAAGTAGAAGAAGCGGAATAAAAAATAGGTAAAGTTGAGGAAGATGTTGCCAATACAATAAAAGGTGCATCTCCAAAAGTTCTATTTGCCGATGATACAAAAGTTATATTTTGAGCTTTACTTGCAAAAGTAATACATATTAATAGTCCTGCTAGTACCTTTGTCAAATATTTGAATGGGTTCAAAGATGATACAAAATTATTTCTTTTATAATTACTTTTTATTTTTTCTCTGTATGTCATAAAATTATTACTTGTATTAGAATGTAATATAGTGTTCATATTATTTAATCTATATATGTTATGTAATGTATCTAATTTACTTGTGTTATTATTCATTTTTTTCTTTTTTTAATTAATAGTATTATATATTATATTATTTATACTCTGTGATGTTCCTGTTAATGTAATTATTTTGTTTTTCATTGTACTTTTTTGTGTAATTAAGATTATTAATTTTATTATATTATGATATCCTATATTAAATATGCGTTGTGATACATATATATTTTCTGCAATACATTGGTGTTCTTTTTCATTTTTTCTCTGTTTAAGAATAATATTATGGGTTATATTATATTTACCTCTCTGTGAGGTATATGCCTCTCATACTATTAGTGTATTTAAAATTTGCATATTTCTTTTTTATTGTGCAAGCTTATTATTTTGACCATTAATAAATAGTATAATTTGTTTTATGTATTATTAAAATAATTATTTAATAAGAAATGTAACTTTGCAGAGTTAACATTTCACAATTGGAAACTACACTTTTTTTAACATTTTATTATTTTTGTAACTATTTAGGAAAATTTACTTGATAATCAATATTTTTTATATAGTTATAAGATGTTTTTTTAATTGATTTGTTTTAAAAAATATAGAAAGTATCCATTTTCTCGAGATTATAAGTCGTTAATTATCAAACAAATAGAGTAGTTAAATGATTACATACTATTTAATATGTGTAAAAAATAAAAAACTTTCTTTTTTTATATAATATTTTAATGATAGTTATTTAATTATTAGTTAATATTTATTTACACTATAATAAAATATTTTTTTTATATTTAAATAATTGTTCCCCATCCCTATAAAAAATTGTGCATTTTTTATCAAAAAACATAAAAATTATGTGTTTTTTGATGAAAAACTCAATATGTCAGATGTTTTTATGACTTTATCTATAATAATATAATTATATTCTTTTCTCATTTCTATAAAAATCACACATTTTTTATCAAAAAAACATGTAAATTATATGTTTTTGAGTATCTAATTCATTTTATAGAACTTTGTGGGATATTATTTTTTATTTTTATTGTTTCACAAGTCAGTATCATTACTTTTGGATCAAGTTACTATTTTTATTGATAGAGTTATTCTCTTTATAGTTCTACTTTATCTTTTTTTATCAGCACTATGTATCATTTCTATAAATATAAATATTGATAACCGATACTATCAAGATAAGTTTTTTTTAGAAAAATAGAAAAATTATTTGATACTCTTGTGATATGATGCAAATGCTTTCTGTATATATTTTTCATTGTTTGCAAAGAACTCGGGGTCAAATCTTGCTTCTTGCAAATGTTCCATCACATACTCTATTGTTTTTTCTTCTTTTATCCATTTGTTCCAAGTTTCATGTCTTTGTCTCATACCCATAACATTCACACCTATTATGGTTCGGGTAGTTTTAGAAAAAACAAATCTCATTCCTATATGTTTTTTTTCATGCTGCCACCAAAACGTATCTTCCCCTGCTTCTAAAATAGGTTTTACACTACCATACGTTTGATATTCTATATCTAAAAATTTTGCAGAATTAAACCAAACGCCAGGATTATATTGTGTAGGTTTGGAACATATTGTTTGGGCAACAGTTTCTCCCATAATCTTTCCTACATACCAAACAGCTTCTATTGCCCGCCGATTAGGGAGCGGATTTATAACTTCTGCACAATCTCCAATAGCATAAATATCAGGAATATTTGTCTGTAAAAAAATATCTACCAAAATCCCTTTATTTATTTTTATAGATGGTACGTTTGTTTTTAAAAAATCTATATTCGGTCTTACACCTACAGTAATCCCCACTAACTGGCATTCTATTTCTTCGTTCTCTTTAGTAATAATAGAACTCAGGTTTTTTCCATCTTTTGATACTATTTCTTGTAATTCCGTAGATAGTCGTAGTTCTATATGATGTTCTTGTATATGTTTGTTGATCATTTCTGATTCTTCTGGAGGGAGTACTATATTCCAAAAACTTTTTTCTCTTACTAAAAATACTACTTTTATATTTCTAGAAAGTAACATTTCGCAGAGTTCTATACCTATGAGTCCTCCTCCTACAATTACCGCTGATGTAATATTTTTCGTCTTTTTTTCTAATAATTGTATATCCCTATAGCTATAAAATCCTTGAACTCCTTCTAAATTTTGTCCTTTCCATCCAAAAAAATTAGGGACAGAACCCGATGCTAGTACCAAAACATCGTACCGTAATGAAGCACCTTCTTTTAAAAAAACGGTTTTAGTATCGGAATCTATTTTGTGCACAAACCCTTCCACAAGGTTTATTTTATTTTTTTTCCAAAAATTATCTTCGTATGGTTTAGTATGTTCAAACTTCATATCTCCCATATACACATACATAAGAGCAGGTCTGCTAAAAAAATATTTTGTTTCCGAAGAAATAATAGTAATCGCATCATTACTCTGTTTTCTTATATGTCTTGCACAAGTGACCCCTGCTATTCCGTTTCCAATGATAATTATATGTCTCATTGTTTGTTTTTGTAAAATATACATTTGTAATATATAAACTAAATGTAAGAAGTATCATTCCATACCACTTTTCAAATTGTTTTATGGGGAGAATCCTATCTATTCATTATTGTGGAGTTTTTCTAAAAGAAGAGCATGTATTTTTTGAGGATGAATAGATGCTTTTGTTTTTTTCATAACTTCTCCTATAAAAAACTGTAAAAGTCCTGTTTTTCCATTTTTATAATCTTGCAATTTTTCATTCTGATTTTGTAAAAGAGTATTTATTATTTCTTCCAAGTTATAGGTAGTGGTATTTTCTATTAGTTGTTTTTCTATTGCTATTTTTCTAGGAGAAAGTCCTCGTAGCATATCGGGAAGAATATGTTGTGAGGCGGTGCTAAAGCTTATTTCTTTTTTTTTCACCATTTCTATAAGATCTTTTAATAATGTTACAGAAATTTCTTTCCAATGTTTATTTTCTTTTTTCATCAAGTTCCTGATAGGACCGAGTATCCATTTGCATACTTCCTCAGCATCGTGATTTTCCTGGAGCATTGTATGGGTAAATAAAGCACATTCCTTGTTTTCTGTAAGAGTATCAATGTTTTCATCAGATATATGATATGTATTTTTAAAAATATCTCTGTATTGAAATGGGAGCATGGGCATATTTACTCGTATAGCATCTATGGTATTTTGAGAGAGCGTGATAGGAGGAATGTCCGGATCCGGGAAGTATCTATAATCTTTGGATTCTTCTTTAGTTCTCATGGAAAATGTTGTATCTTGTTTTTGGTCATAAAGGCGTGTTTCAGAAACAATTTTTTTTTTTTGCTCTATAAGTTCTATTTGTCGTACTATCTCTGTTTGTATTGCTTTTTGAACGAATTTAGGACTATTTATATTTTTTATTTCTACTTTAGTTCCTAATGTTTTTATTCCTTTTTCTCTCATAGATATGTTTGCATCACATCGGAGGGAACCTTCTTCCATATTTCCATTAGAAATTTCTAAATAACGAATCATTTTTTGGATTTCATATAAAAAAGTACTTGCTTCCTCCGGGGAGTAAATTGCAGGAAGAGTTACTATTTCTAAAAGAGGAGCTCCTGCACGATTATAGTCAATGAGGGATTTTGTGTCTTTTTGGTCGTGGATGAGCTTTCCTGCATCTTCTTCTATATGAATTTTAAAAAGAGGTATGTTTCTTGTTGTATTATTAACACAAATGGTAATATATCCATTTTTGCAGATGGGTTCTTTATCTTGTGTTATTTGGTATCCTTTTGGTAAATCGGGATAAAAATAGTTTTTTCTTTCAAAAAAAATATAATTATTAATCTCACAGTGACATGCTATACCCATTTTTATAGCATATTCTATTGTTTTTTCATTCAGTCTTGGTAGTGTACCTGGGTACCCTAGAGAAATAGGATGAATATTTGCGTTTGGAGTGCTTCCAAATGTATTAAAATCTGGAGAAAAAACTTTACTAGTTGTGAGTAATTGAATATGTACCTCTAATCCTATCACAGGTTCGTATTCTTTTCTCTCTGTATTCATTGTATATGTTTAATAAAAACGAGGATGTTTTTTATCGGGAAATGATTTTTTAAAAAAATCTTGGTAACTTTTCATGGCTTGAGGCATTTCTTTTCTAAGCCATAAAATACCTATAAGATTCGGAATGGTCATCAAAGCTATTGTAATACCTGAAAAAGTCCATATAATAGTAGTATCTGTAATAGATGCCAAAAAGAACCCTATTACATAAACACAGTGGTATGGGAATATATATTTTTTTCCAAATAAAAAATTTATGGCTCTATCACCATAATAAGACCAAGAAACAGCAGTGCTGAAAGCAAATAATAAAAGTCCTATGGATATAACATATTTTCCAAATTCTCCAAAATAACTTTTCTTAAAAGCTTCCGTAGTGAGCGGTGCGCTGTGAAGGAGTGATTTTCCTCGTATTTCTAATCCAAGAGGATAATTTTTCACGAGCCCATTCTCTATAAATATTTCCTCTCCCGTATATATTTCTGTTCCTTTGTAGATAAGAATATCTTCCGCAACAGAACGAGAATGTATTACAGTGATCGCATTTTGAATCTTTCCATTACGCACAAGAAGATTACCTGTAAAAGTAGGAAGTAATTTTTTTTGTGTAATATGTTCCATTATTTTTTTTGTATTTTCGGGATTCTCTGTGTAAGAATCCGCAAGCACAATCATATCAGAGTATTGAAATATATTATCGTATTTTTCTTTCCAAACACCACTGGAAAGAACAACCAATCCCGTGAGAAAACAAATAATAATAGTATCTATAAATGGTTCTAATATTGCTACCATACCTTCTGATAAGGGTTCTGTAGATCTCGCAGCAGAGTGTGCTATAGGAGCAGAACCTTGTCCCGATTCATTAGAAAATAAACCTCTTGCTACCCCCTTATTAAATGCTATCGATATAGTTGCACCTACAAATCCTCCCGTAGCTGCTGTTCCCGTAAATAAATCCGAAAATATAGATATGAAAGAGGGAATTATATTTTCTATATTATAAAATATAACTCCCAATGCTCCTAAAAAATAAATAATAGCCATTGCAGGAACTAATTTTTCAGATACGGTTACTATTCTTTTTATACCGCCTATTATAATGAGAGCAAGTATAAAGGCAAGTACTAATCCGGTTATCCATTTTTCTAATCCAAAAGTGGTGAGTAAAGAATTGGCTATGCTGTTTATTTGTGGTAAACTACCTGTTCCAAAGGAAGAGAGAACAGTGGCTATTGCAAAAATAATCCCAATAATGGTCATATTTATTTTTTTACCAAACAGTAAAAAATGTGCGTTCTTCATATAATACATAGCACCACCCGCAATGGTTCCATCTGATGTAATTTCTCTGTATTTATGGGAAATAGTTACTTCTACAAATTTTGTAGTCATACCTATTGCTGCTGTCATAAGCATCCAAAATAAAGCGGGAGGTCCTCCTAAATGTATAGCAAATGCAACTCCTGCAATATTACCTGTTCCCACAGTTCCCGATAATGCGGTGCTTAATGCCTGAAAATGAGTAGCATCTCCTTTTGCTCCCTTCAAATCATATTTTCCCATAGTAGTTTTTATGGCATGACCAAAAAAACGTATTTGTGGAAATTTCAAATAAAAGGTAAAAAAAAGTCCCGTTCCCAATAATAAAAATGCGAACCAAGATGAACCTCCAATGTAACTATCTATTATTGTTAAAAAATCATTGACTTCTTGCATATATGACGTAGGTTATGAATGTTTTATATTGTATTATATGGTTAATTATCTATTTACAAAGAATACGGTAAAAAAGGTTTAATGTTTCCTTTATGGTAATGTATCTCTCTAATAATAGTGCTTCTTATAAAAGAATATTGGGATGAACCTAATAAAAAAACTGTTTCTATATTGGCATTAAGAGCATGGTTTATTTCAGAGATATTTTTTTCATACTCAAAATCATTACTATTCCTTATCCCTCTAATAATAAAGGTAGCGTTATTTTTTTTTGCAAAATCAGTGGTGAGTTCATTATAAATTTTTACAGAAACTTTAGGGTTATCTTTAAATGTTTCTTCTATTTTCAGCAGTATCATATTTGCATCAAAATATCTCGTTTTCCGACTATTACTCCCTATGGCAATAATAATATTATCGAACAAATGGGAACTCCGCATCACTATATCATAATGGCCTAAGGTAAAAGGGTCAAAAAAACCAGGGAATATTGCTATTTTCATACAGATGTATTGGTATTTGAAATTTTATGAATACTAAAGAGGTCAAAGTATTTATGATCTAACATTTCATCAAACTCATAACTAAAAGATAAAAAATTGAGATGAGAACCCATTTCTACGTTTGTAATATATTGTTGCATCATTTGGGTGATTTTTCTGTAATCAATATTTCCCCATGATATAGTATAGGTAGAACTTTTATTCATTTTTAATTCTGAAAAAACAAGTAATACATACTGCAAAAACTCTTCGTAGGTTTTTATGTAAAATTGATTATAATACCATAAATTTTTCTGAGAATCGCAAACACAGAGATGTAATATACTTCTATCCATAAGGCAATATAACGTTGTTCCTAGAATAGATTTTTGCTTACCATATTCTAATACTCCTTCTATAAAAGAGCTGCCTTGTTGGATGATAACAATATCTTTTTTATTATAAAAATAATGTAACCATTCATAAAGAGGTGTGTCTATAGTAAAGATATTTACTACCCCTATATCTTTATGAATATAATGAGCAACGGTTTCATAAGAAGTTACATCACAGTTGAGAGAAAGATAATCAGAGCATTTTTCTGCAGTAAAAATATCTAATGGAACAAGGGTATATTTATGGGTTTTAATAGATATTTTAATGTTTTTCCAAAAACGAGCTGCGAGTATATTGTGGTATTTGAATAAACTCTTTAATAGTAAAAGCCGGTTATGAATTGTTTTCACATTATGAAGTAAATATTCTTCTACTAAAACACACTTATCATCTCTGGTATCAATAACACAAAATTCAAAGTCCTTATTACCTATTTCTAATAGAAGAGAGTAATGACTGATTTCATCTTCATCAAACCGAGTATCTCTAAATTTATGAAGCCGTTGGTATGAAATTTCTGTTGTTTTCAATCTTATTTATTCCCAGTTTCCTGATGTAGTAATTTGTGTTCTGGAACCAAACCTCAATGGTTTTTGATTCGTTATTTTTTTACTTTCCTTCCTTTCGGGATTTATAGGATGAGTGTCCCATACTTCCACTAAGGCAAGTTTTACGCCCGATTTGTCTACTACTTCTGCCCATATACCAAATTTTTTTTTATCTGTATTCGGTATATATGGAATATTACGTATAATATCCAAATTATTTTTAAATAGAGAATCTTTTACGGCTATTTTTCCTAATGTATCTACTTTTACAATAACCTCTTCTTCTCCGTATTCTTTTGGAATAACAGTTTCTGTTCTTTGGGTAATATAAAAATATCCATTTTCTAAGAAAGAAAGAAGTTCTTCCCAAGTATTTGCATATCTGCCATTACTTTCTTGAAAAGCTTCTTGGGCTTTTCTAATAACTTTTAACTGCTCTATTACCTCTGCTTCATTTTTTATTATCTCCTTATTTAACTCTACTTTTCCAGCTATGGAGCGATATAAATAATAAGATAAACCTACGGCTACTACTAATAAAAAAATTGATATATGTTTTGCTTTCATTATTTTAATTTTTATTTTATTTTTTTGTTATACTTTTGCAAATATAGTTTTTATTTTTTTAATTTTCATAATTATGCTAAAAATAATACTGAGTTTTGTATTTTTTGTTTTTTTGAGTGACAAAATTAATAATTGTTTAAAAAAATCATTTTTTTAATGAAAATTAAAATAATTCTGCTGTAAAATAAAACAAAACCATGTTTTATAATAAAAAGTATCTTTTTTGCATTTGTTTTTTTATAAAAAAACAGTAAAACAAGTTTGTAAAACATTTTATTATTTTGCATTTTTGTAAATTTATTTTTTAACTCATAATTACTCATATATAAATATAAGTGGGGTCTAAAAATTAATTTCTTCAAAAAAAAGGAGTAACTATTTTGGAGTAAAATAGTAACTAATCTGAAATTAGGTGTGACTAATTTTTTTCAGGGTACCAAAAACTTTTTTATATTTAATATTTTAATGCAAGTATAAACGACAAGACATTTAATGACAGAAGAAAAAATAAAAGAGCAATTATCTAATCGATTTATTGGTATTTTAGCTGCTCATAAAGGATTTGCTATTGATAAACCTGAATCAGATGCGGGAGTTGACTATCAACTAAAAAAGGAATATACATATACTACACCTCAAGGTCAAACAAGACACACGTATGACGGTAGATATATAGATATTCAATTAAAATAGACAATCGAAAATTTAATTGTTGATGAACCTCATTTTATTAAATATGACCTAAAAATTGAGAATTTTAATGACTTGGTGAAAAGACAAACAGACAAAAACGTTCATGTTCCATTAGTATTAATTTTATTTATTCTACCGAATGACCAAAATTTATGGGTTGACATAGACCATACGGAAATAAGACTTAGAAAACATGCTTATTGGTTTCTTCCTCCTGAGGGTTCTCAAATGACAAATAATAAATTCACAATGAGAATCGAAATTCCAAAGGCAAATATGCTTGGAATAGATTTTTTTAATACGTTATATCAACAACTTTATCCATAAACCATGATTACAGATACAATATTATCGTCAATATTATTGTTCCTAACAAATAGGGCATGGCAGATTTCAGAGCAAACTGACAGGTTTACTTTATTAAGACCGCCAATAGAGTTCCATTTTAATGAAGAATTTAGATTACATATTCCGAGACAAATTAACAAAATAAATTCTGAAAGATTTATTGAAAATATTTTAGAAATTATTGCGGACTTCTATGACTTAACAATAGATGATTTGAATGTTGTTCTAAAAAATGAAAACACGGTTTTAAAAGTTCGAGTTTATGATGACCAAACTAAACAAGGAATAATGTCACTTACAAGATTTGAGGGACTTGTAGAAAAAATAAAATTAATACTTTCAGACGCAGCAAGTTTTGTAATTGACAGGACTGTAACATCCACAAGGGTTTCCGAAGAAGTAAGCAAATACTTAAATCTATGCAATTTTATGCAAACAGAGAAGGGAAGCTTTGTTGCAAAAATTCAGTTACCTTCAAAAGAATTAATCAAACATAACGGCTTAGAATTATATGGTAGACAAGAAATATCCTCTGAGGAAATAAATCAAAAACTTAGAGAGGTATTGACTTTTGTAAAACAAAACATTTTTGAATTTGAAGGTGATACGCAAGTTACAGAAGAATACTTAATAGAAAATGAAACGATAATTAATATTAAACTATTCAAAGATATAGAATCATTCTTTGATAAAACAAATCTTAAAAACATTGACTTTTCATTTCATAACATTGCAAATAGTGATACTATTGTAAATCAAGATATTACCCCTTTGAAACTTCACAAATTAAATCAGTTTGTAGAGCAAATTGAATCTCATTCATTAGAGTATGGTGATTTTAGTTTTACTGGTTTCATTACTGAATTAAAATCAAGGAATCCTGAGGGGTTCAGAAATAATATAGCATTTACAGGCATTCATAATGGCATACATATGGTTGCTTCTGTGAAACTTGACAGCGAAAATTATAAAAGTGCCATTGAAGCTCACAAACTCAAAAAAAAGATAACCATAACAGGATTAGCCAAACGAACAAAAACCAGAGCAAAATTCATTGAGATAAAAGGTTTTGAAATCCAAGAATGAGTCCACTCCGAAAATTCGTTTTTACAGAAATATTAAATTTGAAAACTATTCATAATCAAATAGTTACAAAACTACAAGTGTATCGAAAGTGGCTTTTAGAATGATCTCTTATATAAATACAACACCATTTTTTAGAATCCCACACTCTTATTTTTAGGTAGC
>JASGCU010000061.1 GCA_030053935.1 Chitinophagaceae bacterium | reverse complement strand
TATACTCATTACAAATTAAATTAAAAAAATAAATGAGCTTTAACATGCACCACTTCTATCCGAAATTACACAATTTTTAGCCTCCCCCTTCTATATATTATTGGAAATATGAGAGAGATTGTTATTTTACAATTTCATTTATTTTGTCGTCTTTTTACAAATATACCACATTACCTTCGCATACCATGCAAAAAAATAAAAATAAAAACAAGAACCAGCAAGTTACTACCGCTATTGCCAAAAAAGAAACCGCTCCTATACAAAAACCTCCTATACACAATGGTATGTATATCCGTTTTTATGGCATAATTATTGCGGTTTTGCTTGTTTTATATGCACAAACTTTTGGTTTTGGATTTGTTGCTTTTGATGATATTACCTTTATTATAGAGGGGAAAGAGTATTTTCAAAAAGTATCTCATTTTTGGGAGGGCTTTGTCAAATCATATTGGCCTGTCTATTACAGACCTATACTTTTTGGGACTTTTATTTTTGATTATCAGATGGGCGGGGCAGATCCTTTGGCATATCACATCTCCAGTTTTTTATTTCATCTTATTGCGTGCCTTTTACTATTTCGTTTTTTGATTTTATTAGAATATAACCAACTCTCTTGCTTATTAACTACCTTAGTTTTTGCGGTTCATCCGCTGATGGTGCAGGCAGTTGCGTGGATATCGGGCAGGAATGATAGTATCTTAACCATTTTTGTGCTTCTGGCTTTGAATGCTTTTTTATTATTTTTAAAAACGAAATCTATACAACATTATTTTTTACATCTTTTGTGGCTATCGGTGGCTTTTTTTACCAAAGAAACAGCAGTGGGCATTATTATTATCTGCTTTGCTTACCTTTTTCTTTTTAAACCATTCACAGATAATAAAAAAATATATAGACAACTCATGTTGCCATGGATAGTTATTATAGGAGTGTATTTTTTGATGCGAAAAACGGCTTTAGATAGCATTTTGGAAGAGATTAGTGCCAAAGGATTGAGCATTTCGGGAGCAGAATTTGGAATAGATGCTTTTTTGAGAAGTTTGCCTTTCCTATCAGAGTCCATTTCCAAGCTTTTTCTTCCCATGAACCTTTCTGTTTTTCCTTCTTTTACTTCCCTCACCACTGCTGTGGGAATAGGAGTGTATATACTTTTAGCCATCATTCTTATTGTGCTGAAATTACCCATAAAAAAAATCATTTGGATAGTGCTTTGGTGGTTTTTATTTATTACTCCGAGTATGCTCATTGCCAATATGGACGGAAAATTGAGTGATTATTTGGAACATAGGGTGTATCTCCCTGCAATAGCATGGGTTATTTTTTTGAATGAGGTAATGAAAAAAAGAAATACCCATCTTGCTGTGGTGTATGCAAAAAATATAAAAACCATTGTGTTTTCGGCTATTATTGTAATATTCAGTGTTATTAGTTTTTTTCATATACAAAACTTTAGAGATGGAATTAGTTTTTGGACAAATGCCGCAAAATACTCGCCTCAGCACGCTGACCCTTGGAGATCTTTGGCAAATCAGCTGTATGAAAAAGGAAAACATCAAGAAGCAATAGAATGTTGGATGAAGTCGTATACCATAAATCCAAAAAACTCAGAAATACTCTCTAATTTAGGAACTATGTTTGCTAATCAAAACAATTATGACTCCGCTCTTTTTTTTTATGAACAAGCCGTATCTGTAAACCCTCAAAAATGGGAATCTTGGATGGGATTAGGGGTCATTTATGAAAATAAAAAAATGCTTGAAAAAGCAAAACTCTGTTATGAAAATACCATAAAACTGAACCCTCAGAACGCAAGGTCTTATTTTGGACTTGGAGTAATCGCTTATAATGAACAACAATATGAAGGTGCAGAAAAATATCTCCAACAGGCAATAACTATAGAACCCGAAAATACTAATTCGTACCTCTATCTGACTGCTATTGCTCTTCTCAAACAAGACATTACTCAAGCAAAAAAATACGCTGATATATTGAAATCCAAAGGAGTAGATGTTAAAAAACAATTTCCTAATTATCCATTATAAAAAATGCCAAATATAAGAGTTATTATTCCTGTATTAAACGAACAAAACGCTATAGCATTGGTATTGCAAGAAATACCAAAACAATTGGTGCAAGAAATCATCGTAGTAGATAATGGTTCTACCGATGATACCTATAAAAGAGCAAAAGAAATGGGGGCTACCGTGCTCAAAGAAACTGAAAGAGGGTATGGAAATGCTTGTCTGCGAGGGATACAATATATTCGAGATCGAAGGAATCCGACAGATATAGTAGTTTTTTTAGATGGAGACCATTCTGATTTTCCCGAACAGATGACGGATTTAGTAAAGCCCCTCATAGAAGAAGGGTATGATTTGGTCATCGGCTCCCGAATGTTAGGTAAAAGAGAAAAAGGATCTCTTACTCCACAACAAATCTACGGAAATTGGCTTGCCACCTTTCTCTTAAAAATAATATACAAGGTACATTATTCTGATTTAGGACCTTTTAGAGCAATAAAATACGATGCTCTCCTAAAAATAGAAATGCAAGACAAAACATACGGTTGGACCGTGGAAATGCAATTAAAAGCAGCAAAACAGAAGCTCAAAATAACAGAAATACCTATCAATTATAGAAGAAGAATAGGTTTTTCAAAAATATCAGGCACTCTCAAAGGAACTCTTTTGGCAGGGTATAAGATTATATACACCATTTTTAAATACCTATAATGATATTTGCAATACTTTTTCTCTATTTTTTTTCCCTCTTTATTTTATTTCTCTTCGGCTTATCACAATTTTACCTTGCCTTTGTGTATAAAACACGAAAAAACAATGCTCCCATTCCCACAGCCATGATTCATTACCCCAAAGTGACTATACAACTCCCTATTTACAATGAACTCTATATCGTAGAAAAACTGATAGATAATATCGTTTTGATGGATTATCCAAGAGAACGTTTGGAAATACAAATATTAGACGACTCTACAGATGAAACAAAAGACATTCTTTTGAAAAAAACTCAAGAATACAGAGCAAAAGGAATACCTATACAGTATATACGGCGAGAAGGAAGAGGAGGATTTAAAGCAGGAGCATTGCAAAATGGATTGCTACAGGCTAATGGAGAATTTATAGCCATCTTTGATGCAGATTTTTTACCCGAAAAGGACTTTCTCACAAAAGTATTAGGGTATTTTTCAGATACAAACATAGGAATGGTGCAAACGCGTTGGAGTTATTTGAATGCTCATTCGTCTCTTTTAACAAAGTTACAGGCATTTGGGCTAGACGCTCATTTTACAGTAGAACAAAATGGGAGACAACTTTTGGGAGGCTTTATAAATTTTAATGGAACAGCAGGAGTTTGGAGAAAAGAATGTATTCTCTCTTCAGGAGGATGGTCATCAGATACACTTACAGAGGATTTGGACTTGAGTTATAAGGCACAAATGCAAGGATGGAAATTTTTATATATAGAAGATGTTCAAAGTCCATCGGAACTCCCTGTGTATATATCCGCAATAAAATCACAACAATACAGATGGAACAAAGGAGCGGCGGAAACCTCAAAAAAATATATCAAAAAAATATGGCATCATAACATGCTTCTCGTTCAAAAAATAGTAGCTACCGCTCATCTGTTCAATAGCGGTATCTTTCCTTTTATTATGCTTACGGTACTGCTCACTTTTCCCGCCTTTGTGATAAAAAATACCTTTCCAAGCACAGAAGTTTTTTTTCATCTTTCCTCTTTCTTTTTTTTAGGGTTTGGATGTATATTCTTCTTCTATTATATAACCAATAAAAAAAGAAACCCCAAGAAATCTTTTTTGGAGTTTTTAGGAAAATACATCGTTTTTATTACTGTCTTCATGGGATTATCCCTGCATAATTCTATTGCTGTTATAGAAGGATGGATAGGGAGAAAGACACCCTTTTATAGAACCCCAAAATGTAATATAGATATATACCATAAAAATACATATGTGGTGTCATCTCTCAATTTGCTTACTGGTATGGAAGGTATTATAATGCTGTATTTATTGGTTGGTATTATATTTTTATTTTTATTGGAAGAATACGTTCCCCTTCTGTTCCAAGCAATTGCCTGTATAGGATTTGGTTATATTTTTAGTATATCTCTCATTCATTCTTTACGAATAAAAAAATGAAATAGATTTTAAAGATTAATTTTTCGCTCCTAATAGTATTTTTTATACTATCCGTTCTATTATTTTTATGTGTTTTATTTTTGTGTGCATCCTATTGGTTTTCTTCCATTCTTTTCTATGAAATATTCTATTATAATATTTTCTGCCCTTTTAGATGGAGGAAAACTATCTTTATAGAACTTTCCAAAGACTTCGTATTGTGGCTGGTCGGGAAAGAATGCATATACCATAACATGTTTGTTTATTTTTAATAAACTTTGCAATACAAAATAATTAGTAGTAGAGTTTGTTCCCGCGATTCTATATTCTATTTTCCCGCAATTATAAGATGCTATTCTTTCTTTTATAGAGTTTATAGTATGCCCTATTTTAAATATTTTTTCTTCTATTACAAAAATATATACTAATCCTTCCATATTTATTTTTTCATGGTCTATTGGTTCTATTTCTATTTTCTCTGATTCTTTATTGGGTTTTAGGATACATAATGGGATAAAATATTCTTTATAAGAAAAATCTTTATACCAAAATTCATTTTGTATTGCCTCTGTCCCTAATGAATAATGTTTTTATTTTTCCTTTTTCCCATAGTATTTTTGATTACAGTGTTGCACAAAAGCGTACTCCTCTTCCGTCAATTGAAAACTTTCCCACAGAGGAAACCTTTGAAGTATTCGTATATTATTAAAATTTCCGTATCGGGTAAGATTATTTAAAAATTTGTAAATAGGATTATCTAATTCTTGTTTTATTTTCTCTGCTATTTCTTGAGAAGAGCATCTTATAAAAGCAATGCTTTGAGTCATTCCACAAGTATCAATAAAAGTTCCATATTGGTTGCTCAAAGAAAGAAATACTTTGTAACCATCTTGGTATATATGTGGTTTTTTACTCCAAACGGTTTGAGAGGGTGTGTGAATGAGTTTGTAAGTATGCTGTTCATCAGGGTGGGGATTCAAAAGATGTTTTTTAGTATGCCTATGGAGATAACTGGATGTTTGTATTTTGTATTTGGGCAAGGAATTGTTACGAATGGTCTTGCGAAAGATACTATTTACTAAATCTGAATAATACAACGGGATGTGATCTACGCCTGTATCTAAGGTTACGGATTGGGTATCTTTCCATATATAATGGTTTTCTACGGAAAAAGAATGAGTATTGGGGGTTTTTTGCAGGAGAAACCATGTAAAAGAAGATCCTACCTTAGGAAAATATCTTTTAGCCCCGTGTATATTGAGATGGATAAATTGGTATTGACTCATTAGGTTCGGTAGAATATTTCTATCCGAAAGTGACATCCAATTATTAGGAACGATAAAGAGAATATATCCATTTTGTTTGGTAACCTGTAATGCTTTTTCTATAAAAGAACGGGAGAGGTTATGATTTTTTGAGACCCTTTGGTTATTATGAAATTGAGCATACGGAGGATTGGCTACTACCAAATCATATTTTTCTGTTTCATCAAAAGACAAAAAATCCTGAGTCGTGAGTTGTATATCTGTTCCAAAATACTCTTGGAGATGTTGTATTCTTTTGGTGTTTATTTCGTTAAAATACAGGTTTTTGAGGGGTGTTTTTAAGGATATATAAGAATGAAAATTGCCATTTCCTGCACAGCAGTCCAATATTTTCAGGTTCTCTTTCTCCCAAAAGTGAGCGGGAATACTATTTACCATTTCCTCCACACATTCTATGGGAGTGCATATATCATTGGAGTTTACAAAATGTCTCGTATCACTATTGAGTTTAGAAAAATAATGGCTTATCCATTCTTTTTCTTGTTTGAGAGTTATAGAAGTATGAAAGAGAGCATTATAGTTCATTTGTTTTATCTTTCTGAACGTCTTTAAAAAAAGATTTGTTTTTGAAAAAAGTATTTTGAAACAAAAGGATGATACAAACCCCTGTAAAGATAGACGCATCGGCGATATTAAACACGGGCCAAAGGGAAAGATAATTTTCTCCAAAATAAGGGATCCATTCGGGAACATACCCTTCCCATATATCAAAATAAATCATATCTATTACCTGTCCATGAAACCAAGGAGTAATGGAATCATAAGGAGCATTGTGCAACAATACACCATAAAAAATAGAATCTATAAGGTTTCCGATAGCACCTCCCAATATGAGCGAACAGGAATACAAAAACAGAGGAGTAAACTTATTTTTTATAAAGAGATAGAGATAATACGAAATAACAAACATTGCTCCCAATCTAATAAAGGAAAGGATAAACTTGCCATATACCAAGTCAAACTTCATTCCAAATGCCATTCCAGGATTTGTCAAATAATGTATTTTCAAAAAATCCCCTATCACAGATATTTCACCCGCACTACCGAGAGGAATAAAAAAATGCACGTATAATTTTATAGCTTGGTCAACAATAATCACAGCAAAGGAAACTAAATAATATTTAAGATAATTCACGGGTCTAAAATGTAAGATAAATAGAATAAGAAATTGAAATTAGATAGATACATTGTAAATCTGTATCACGCCTATGGGGTAATTATTTTCTTCCACAATCAAAGAAGTAATTTTATATTGTGTCATACATTGTTCTGCTTCTGCCATTTTCATATCTTTTGTAATGGTTTTTGGAGTAAAAGTCATTATTTTTGATGCACAAAGGGTAAAAAAATGTTCTGAATGGGTATCTATTGCTCTTCTAATATCCCCATCAGTAATAATACCGACTATTTTTCTTTCATCAACGACAATTGCTAAACCAAGACGACCTAAATTGATTGCAGAAATGACCTCTTTCAGAGGAGTAGATGCGGAAATGATGGGTAGATTATCTTTTACCATACAATTTTCTACGGTGGTGAGAAGCCGTTTTCCTAATGTTCCCCCTGGGTGAAATTGAGCAAAGTTTTCTTCATTGAATCCCCTTGCGTTCATCAATGCTATTGATAGAGCATCTCCCATAGCAAGAGTAGATGTAGTAGAGCTGGTAGGAGCTAATTCAAGAGGGCATGCTTCTTTTTCTATTTTTACTTTTAAAATAAAATCACAGTTCATTGCCAAAGTAGAATGAACATTCCCTGTGATACAAATACTCGGAACACCTCTATTTTTTATATAAGGAATAAGTTTTAAAAGCTCCTCTGTCTCCCCTGAGTAAGAAATTCCAATAAAAATATCTTCTTTTGTCACCATCCCCAGATCTCCGTGAAATGCTTCCACAGGATGTAAAAAAAAACTGGAAGTCCCCGTACTAGAAAGAGTAGCAGATATTTTTTGTCCAATTATACCCGACTTTCCGATACCACAAATAATAACTCTCCCGCTATTACGCAGAATCAATTCTACTACCTCCGCAAACTGATTGTCTAATTGATGAGAAAGGTCTGATACTGCTTTTGATTCTATCTCAAAAACTCTTTTTGCGGCTTCAATATGTTTAGAAAATATGGTATTATTCATCGAATGTAAAAATTAAAATATATATTGACATTATTTTTGCTTAATATATTTAATAAAACATAATTTTGATATTTTAATAAAAAAAAGAATTTTAAATAAGACACTATTTTTAGTTTTTCATAATTCTTAAAAATATTCTTAATTTATGAAATTGTTAAAATACATTCTTGTAAGTAATCATTAAAAGCCGTAATCTCATCTAATCAATTATAGAAAATAATATGGAAGCAAGATTTTCAAACAAAGTAAAAGAAATTATCATGAGCAGCAAGGAAGAGGCGATAAGAATCCATCACGACTATATAGCCCCCGAGCATATAGTGTTAGGAATAATAAGATACAAAGAATGCGCTGCTATGGATATTTTAGAACAACTCTATACGCCCACCAATGATATAAAAGAATATATAGAACTGCGTATTAAAAATAACGAATCACCCAATGAATCAAAACAAAACAATCCTCAAGAAACAAAAAAAAATATAAGTATCCCCCTTACAAAAGAAACAGAAGCCATTATGAAAAAAACATACTTAGAGGCAAGAATGCAAAAAAGTGATATAGTGGAATCAGAGCATCTATTACTTGCCATACTACGCGACCAAGAAACCTTTATATGTAAAGTGCTTAATAAATTTAAAATTACATACGACGCAGTCAAAGATATACTCTATAATAAAAGCACCGATAATAAAAATATGTATTCCTTATTCAACCCCGAATCAGATGAAGAATCTGACGAATTCAATGACCAACACGAAAAAGAAGACGTATATAATCAACGCAATTATGGAAATAACACTAAAGCTTCATCGGAAACAAAAAGTAAAACCCCCGCATTAGATGTTTTTTCTCGTGATTTAACAAAACTCGCCGAAGAAAATAAATTAGATATAATTGTAGGAAGAGATACAGAAATAGAAAGAGTAGTACAAATCCTCAGCCGAAGAAAAAAAAATAACCCAATACTCATAGGGGAACCAGGTGTAGGAAAAACAGCTATAGCTGAAGGACTTGCTATTAAAATAATACAAAAAAAAGTATCCCGAATACTCTATAATAAAAGAGTTGTTTCTTTAGACATCACCTCCGTAGTTGCAGGAACAAAATACAGAGGACAATTTGAAGAACGAATGAAAGCAATTATGGCAGAACTAGGAAAATCAAAAGACATTATTCTATTTATAGATGAACTCCACACCATGGTCGGTGCCGGAAACGCAGTAGGAACCCTAGACGCAAGTAATATGCTAAAACCCGCTCTCGCAAGAGGAGAAATTCAATGTATAGGATCCACCACATTAGACGAATATAAAAAATATATAGAAGTAGACGGAGCATTAGCAAGAAGATTCCAAACCGTTATAATAGAAGAACCATCTATACTAGAAACTATACAAATACTCAACAACATAAAAGATAAATATGAAACCCACCACAACGTAGAATATACAGAAGGAGCTATCAACCAATCCGTAAAACTATCCGCAGCATATATCACAAACAGATTTTTACCCGATAAAGCTATAGATATTCTCGACGAAGTAGGAGCAAGAGTCCATATCAAACATATTTATGTACCAAAAGAAGTAACCGACATAGAAACAAAACTGGAAGGAGTAAAAAGAAAAAAAAATGAAGCCCTAAAAGAACAAAAATACGAAAACGCCGCTCAATTCCGAGACAGAGAAAAAGAACTCAACCAAAAACTAGAAAACGCAAAACAAGAATGGCATAAAAAAAATAAAGACACAAAACATATAGTACAAGAAGAAGATGTTGCCGATGTAGTTGCCTCTATAACAGGAATACCTGTAAAAAAAATCAATCAAAACGAAAGAAAAAAACTGATGTCCATGCAAAAAGATATCCAAGAAAAAATAATAGGACAAGACGAAGCAGTTCAAAAAGTAGTAAAAGCAATCCAAAGAAATAGAGTAGGACTCAAAGACCCTAAAAAACCCATCGCATCTTTTATATTCCTAGGACCAACAGGTGTCGGAAAAACAGAACTCGCAAAAGTACTGACCCAATATCTCTTCGAAAAAAATGAAGCCCTTATCAGAATAGATATGAGCGAATACATGGAAACCATAGCCGTAACAAGATTAATAGGAGCACCACCCGGATACGTCGGATACGAAGAAGGAGGACAACTCACAGAAAAAGTGAGAAGAAAACCATACTCCGTAATACTACTAGACGAAATAGAAAAAGCAAATCCCGCTATATTCAATATCCTCCTACAAATATTAGACGATGGTAGTATCACCGATGGTATGGGACGTAAAATAAATTTCAGAAATACTATCATAATAATGACATCAAACCTCGGCATGCGAAATATGAACGACTTCGGAGCAGGAATCGGATTCGCTTCCCAAACAAAACAAGAAAATAAATACGAAATAATGAAATCTATCGTAGAAACATCACTGAAAAAAACTTTTAACCCCGAATTCTTGAACAGATTAGACGACATTATTATATTTAAAAGCCTCGAAAAACAAGACCTCTACAAAATTATAGATAACATCATAAAAAATGTTTTTGAACGAATAACAAACATAGGATACACAGTAAAACTTACCGAAGAAGCAAAAAACTTCATAATAGAAAAAGGATACGACCCACAATACGGAGCAAGACCACTCTATAGAACCATCCAAAAATATATAGAAGACCCTATATCCGATATTATTTTAGATAACGAATCATTCCCCGAAGAAAACCCACAACTCATAAAAGACCAAATAACAATTCTCATAGATTGTAAAGATGAAAATATTACTATAAACACCACAAGTAAAAAAATAATATATTCCGAAGAAGAAATACTTAACCCTTAAAAATAAAAAATAATTTTTCAAATAACAAAGATGATAAAAAAAAAAACACTTGGAAATTATCCATTTATAAGCGTTATATTTTCAATAGCACTCGCTCTATTTATACTCGGATCTTTTGGCATTATCTCCCTATTTACAAAAAACCTCACAAAAATTATTAGAGAAAATGTGGAAATCCAAATATTCCTCCATAAAAACATAACCCTACCCGAAGCCATACAAATTCAAAAAACACTCTCAGAAAAAGCATTCATCGTAAGAAAAAATAATATCCCACAAATTGAATATATATCAAAAGAAGTAGCCGCAAAAAATTTCATCCAAGAAACAGGAGAAAATTTTCTACAAGTAATAGGCACAAACCCACTTAGAGACGCAATCATCTTAAAAATACATCCCGAATTTCAAAAAACACAAAGATTCCAATCCATAAAAACCGAAATAGAAAGCATAAGAGGAGTATTCGAAGTCGTTTACCCAAAAAATATCATAGAAAATATCAACGCAAACCTTACAAGAATCGGACTCATACTACTCTTATTCGCATCTTTTTTATTCTTTGCCGTAATAATACTCATAAATAACACTATTAAACTCGCACTATTCTCCCAACGATTCCTCATCCGTAGTATGCAACTAGTAGGAGCCACCCCCCTATTCATAAAACGACCATTCCTCATAAAATCTATAATATATGGATTTATAGGCGGAACTATTGCAAGTACATCTTTATTTTTTCTCTTAAAATACATACAAGCAAAAGTAGAAAATATAATGGAACTCCAAAAAAACAAAGAAATGTTATTTTTATATATCTCATTAGTCTTATTCGGAATGTGTGTAGGATTCTTTAGCACTCTCTATTCTATAAATAAATACTTAAAAATGTCGTTAGACGAACTCTATTAACTAAAAAACATGAACAAGCAAGAAAAAAAAGAATTTATGTCAACAAAAAAAACAGTAAAAAAAATACTTTCTCCTCCAGTAAAATCCGTAAAGAAAGAAATGCCTTTCCAAGTAAAAAATTACACAGTAATGCTCATCGGTATAGCATTGCTCATCATCGGATTCTACATAATGACCTTAGATAAAGAACCATACGGATTCGGATTATTAGGAATAACCATAGGACCAATAGTAGTACTCATAGGATTCTTAATCCAATATATTGCTATTCTCATAAATCCTAAAAAATAATGACTATTCAGGAAGCTATAATATTAGGAATTTTACAAGGAATCACAGAATTCTTTCCCGTAAGCAGCAGCGGACACTTAGAAATATTTGCACACCTCTTACAAATAGAAGCATCTCAAGACCTACTCTTTTCAATAATAGTCCACGGGGCAACCTCTCTCAGCACAGTCATCGTTCTAAGAAAAGAAATTCTACAAATGCTCAAAGAACTTTTCAAAATCCAATGGAACGAAAATACTCAATACATCACAAAAATAGCTATTTCTATGATACCCGTAGGAATAATAGGATTAACCATGAAAAAACAAGTAGAATCTCTCTTTAACCAAAACCTTCTTTTAGTAGGATCTTGTCTACTACTAACAAGCACTCTCTTGACCCTTTCTTACATATATATAAAAACAAAAGAAAACAACGGAAACATTACCTATAAAAAAGCATTTATAATAGGAATAGCACAAATGATAGCCATTTTACCCGGATTATCTCGCTCAGGTGCTACCATATCCGCAGGACTTTTATTAGGAATAGAAAAAACCAAAGTAGTCCGATTTTCTTTCCTCATGGTCCTACTTCCCGTTTTCGGAGCCACTTTTTTAGAAATAATAGACTTTATACCAAATCCATCCCGAACATCTACAAACATAAACGCACTCCTATTCGGATTTGTTTTTGCATTCATAAGCGGTATCATCGCATGCAAATGGATGCTCAAACTCGTATCACAAGGAAAACTCATCTACTTCGCCATATGGTGCGCATTAATAGGTATAATAACAATAATAACACAACTCTGATATACAATGAAAGAGACATACAACTTTGAAGAAGGAGAAATGATAACCATCAATAAACCCAAAGGATGGACTTCTTTTGATGTCGTAAATAAACTCCGATATGCTCTCAAAATCAAAAAAATAGGACACGCAGGAACTCTCGACCCCCTCGCCACAGGACTCCTTATTATCTGCACAGGAAAACTCACAAAAACATTAGAAACCTTCCAAAACCTCCCTAAAATCTACACAGGAAAAATTATCCTCGGAAAAACATCCCCATCCCACGATGCCGAAACTCCCATATCCGAACCCAAACCCACAAACCATCTGAACGAAAAAATAATCCAAGAGCATATAACAAAGTTTATCGGAGAAATAGAACAAATCCCACCCCAGTACTCAGCCATCAGAGTCAACGGAGAAAGAGCATATAAAAAAGCCAGAAACAACGAACAAATTACCCTAAAACCAAGAAAAATTACTGTATCAGAATTTTATATAACACACCTTCAAATACCCGAAATAGAATTCAAAATCCACTGCTCAAAAGGAACTTACATCAGAAGCATTGCAAGAGATATAGGAGAAAACCTCCAAGTCGGCGCATACTTATCAGAACTATCCCGAACCGCAATCGGTAATTACTCTCTCACAGATGCCTTCGAAATCAACAACTTTATAGAAAAAATAACACAAAATGGAAATCATAGAGAACATATATACAACAACCCAACAAAAACCAACAATCCTCACCGTAGGAACCTTTGACGGAGTCCACACAGCACATAAAAACATTATCCAAAAAATAAAAGAACAAGCACAACTCAAAAACTACAAATCCCTCATCATAACTTTCTACCCACACCCCCAAACAATCCTCAAAGGAACACCTATAAAATGTCTCACTACCTTTGAAGAAAAAGCAAAACTCATACAAGAAATAGGGATAGATGCCATAGTAAAACTCCCATTTACAAAAGAACTATCAGAAATGAGCAGCGAAACATTTATACAAGAAATACTCGTAAACGCCTTATCCACAAAAAAAATAATCATAGGATACGACCACCGATTCGGAAAAAACAAAGAAGGAAATATAGAACTGCTGAAAAAAAAAGGAGAACTATACGGATTCGAAGTAGAAGAAATCTCAAAAATAGAAATAGAAAAACAAACAATCAGCTCCACCCAGATTAGAAAAGCACTATCCGAAGGAAATATAACCACCGCAAACCAACTACTAGGCAGAAATTATACCAT
The DNA here is from genome assembly GCA_030053935.1 of Chitinophagaceae bacterium. Lineage (NCBI taxonomy): Bacteria > Pseudomonadati > Bacteroidota > Chitinophagia > Chitinophagales > Chitinophagaceae > Chitinophagaceae bacterium. The sequence continues at coordinate 371 of JASGCU010000061.1, read as the reverse complement.
ACAAGGAACAATAATACACGGCGACAAAATAGCAAAAACTCTCGGATACCCAACCGCTAACATCCAAATACATAACCCCGAAAAACTCATCCCCATGCACGGAATATACCTCGTAAAAACCTCCGTAAAGCACATAAAATACTTCGGAATGCTATACCACGGCAATAATCAAACAACCAATCACGCAAAAGAAAAAATAGAAATAAACATATTCCAATTCTCTGAAAACATCTACGGAGAACATATAGAAGTAGAATTCTTGCACTTTATAAGGCACGATAAAAAATTTGAATCTATCACCCTATTACAAAAACAAATCCAAAACGACGAGCAAACAGCCCGCCAAATCATCCAAAAATATACATAAAACT
>JASGCU010000060.1 GCA_030053935.1 Chitinophagaceae bacterium | reverse complement strand
ATGAAATATGTACTTTTGTTTTGACTTTTTAAATATATAAAATGGGTTTTTATATTTTTAAAAAATTAAAACCTAAAAACAATTTTTAGAACCCACCTATAAATACTTTTCTATCTTTGGTTTTAATAGTTTTCTGTTGTTTGTTCTTGTGAGAATAGGCAAATAATTTACAATTAATATTTACAATTAACATTATTAGAACGTATTATGAAGGAGTTGGTGGCATTAAATGGTTATTTTTTTCGGTATAAATGGTTATTTTTATTAGGAATAGGGTTTATTATATTGTCCAATATCTTTGCAATCATACCTGCATATATTGTAAAGCAGTCCTTTGATATTGTGGAGAGTGGGATATTATTATATAAGACCTTTTCTGGAGATACTACTAATGAAGCGACCTATTCTTTATTGGTCAATAGTATTTTTATCTATGGTATTTTTATCTTAGTGATGGCAATTATGCGAGGCATTTTTTTGTTTGCGATGAGGCAGACGATAATTGTGATGTCTCGACACATAGAATATGATATGAAGAACGATATTTTTCATCATTATCAATCTCTTCCGATAAGTTTCTTTCATCAAAATAATACGGGTGACCTGATGTCAAGAATATCCGAAGACGTAGGAAAAGTGAGGATGTATATAGGTCCGGCGATTATGTATGGTATCAATCTTATCTCTCTTTTTGTACTAGTAGTTCCGATTATGTATGTTATTAGCCCTGTTCTTACCGTATATTCCTTGTTACCTCTTCCCGTGCTTTCTCTTTGTATTTATTACGTCAATAATCTTATAGAAAAAAAATCAGGCAGGATACAAAAAAAGTTATCTGACCTTTCTACTTTTGTTCAAGAATCCTTTTCGGGGATAAGGATATTGAAATCATTTGCAAGAGAAAGGAGTTTTTATGAAAGTTTTGAGAAAGAAAATGATATTTATAAGAAAGAATCTATGGGTTTAAACTTTATCAATTCTCTTTTTTTTCCTGTAATATTCTTTTTGATAGGGTTAAGCACTATTTTTTCTGTGTACGTAGGGGCTTTAGAAGTAATGAAAGGAAATATTACTATTGGAGTTATAGCGGAGTTTGTGATATATGTATTTATGCTGACATGGCCTGTAACGATGTTGGGCTGGACGAGTAGTATTATTCAAAGAGCGAGTGCTTCCCAGAAGAGAATCAATGAGTTTTTGAAAATAAAAACAGATATTATTTCTTTGGAAAATAAAAAAGAATCGATAAGAGGAAAAATAGAGTTTAGAAATGTAGATTTTACCTATCCCAATTCTGAAAATGTAGTTCTTCGCAATATAAATTTTACCATAGAGCCAGGTAAATCCTTAGCAATAGTAGGTTCAACAGGCTCCGGTAAATCCACTATTGCTAATCTTATCTTAAGAATATTTGATGTGAAAGAAGGATCTATTTATTTAGATGATACCCCACTGAAAGCATATAATATTCCTCATTTTAGAAGTTACATAGGGTATGTTCCTCAGGATGTTTTTCTTTTTTCAGATACTATAAAAAATAATATTGCCTTTGGTTCAGAATCTGTGAGCGATGAGGATATTATAGAGGCATCTAAAAATGCGGACTTATTTGAGAACGTTCAAAGATTTCCACAGCAATTTGAAACATTTGTAGGTGAGAGGGGTATTACCTTGTCTGGTGGGCAAAAACAACGACTCTCTTTAGCAAGAGCCATTATAAGAAATCCTAAAATACTCATATTAGACGATGCTCTTTCGGCTATAGATACAAAAACCGAACATAATATTTTACTTGCTCTCCAAAAAATAATGAAAAATAAGACCACTATCATTATTTCCCACAGGGTTTCTTCCGCAAAAATGGCAGATAGCATTATTGTTATAGAAAATGGAATGATTCAAGAACAAGGAACCCATGATATGCTTATAAAAAAAGAAGGGTTTTACAAGCAACTCTACGATAAACAAGTAAAAGAATCTTAATGTAAACAAACAACAAATTCAATAATGAAAGAATCCATTAAAAATAACATACATAATCCTGCTGTTTTAGAGCAATTGTATCAAACAAACAAAGCATTGTTTAGAAAAGAATTTCATCTAATATATGATGAAATAAAAGGAAACCCAATAGCACAAGTTTGGCATGAACGTATCTGTTTTAAGAAAGAGAGTATTTCTTGGGGGAGTAGAAAAGAATGTATGTTTGTAATAATAAGTTGTTTATTGGCAGGTCTTTTAGCAAAATTGCCCAAGCTCATAGGAATAGAAGAAGAATATTTTTATCAAAGGAATATAGGATTTATAACTTTTCCTTTGTTGATGGCATATTTTATTTGGAAACAACAAAAGTGGAATACCAACATGCTTATCCATAGTATATCCGTTGTTATTTCTGTTTTTTTTATAAATATTCTCCCTGATAATAAGATAAGCGATACTCTTACTCTTGCTTGTATGCATCTTCCGTTATTTTTATGGTCTTTAGTAGGTTTTTCCTTTTTAGGAAAAGAATATAAAGACTACAAAAAGCGTTTAGAATTTCTGAGATATAATGGAGACTTAGCAATTATGATAACCATTATAATGATTACAGGTTTTATAGTAGCCCGTATAACTTTTTTATTGTTTTTATATATTGATATAAAAATAGATGACTTCTATTTTCAATATGTAATAGTGTTCGGTCTTGCTTCTGCTCCTATAATCGGAACACATCTTGTGCAAACCAACCCTCAATTAGTAAATAAAGTTTCTCCTGTAATAGCAAAAGTATTTACTCCGTTTGTGTTTTTAACACTGGTAGTGTATGTGTTTAGTATTATTATCACGGGGAAAGACCCTTATAAAGAGAGAGAGTTTTTATTAGTATTTAATGTGCTTTTAATAGGAGTTATGGCACTTATTCTTTTTTCTATCTCCGAAACTTCTCGTAATTATAGTAATAACATAGAAATAATACTTTTGTTTGGGCTTTCTTTGGTAACAGTGATAGTGAATGGAATTGCTCTATCAGCCATTGTATTGAGGATTTCAGAATGGGGAATTACTCCTAATAGAATCGCGGTGTTAGGAGAAAATATTCTTATTTTGGCACATATTCTTATGGTATCTTATAAGCTCTTTCAAACGATAAACAATAAAAAACAGATAGAAAATGTGGAACGAAGTATTGCGGTATTTTTGCCTTTTTATACTGTATGGTGTATAATTGTTGTTTTTGTTTTTCCTGTACTGTTTGGATTCAAATAATAAATTATTTCTGTATAATTTATAATGTGCTTGTTTCCAATAATCTGTGATTAGGTCTCAGTAAGGTCCCAACTCACTTATATATTTACCTTTTAGAAGTTTTCCGTCACACAAATATGTAAAGTAATAACTGTAATTTGATGGACTTAAAAAATTGAATAAATACTTTTGTTTTATTCCGTTTTCCTCGAGTTGTTTGTTAAGTTCGGCAAAATGTTCAATTGCATATCTATTTTTGGTAGTGATACAAAAAGTATGATACAATAAGGAATTTAGTGTAATATTGCATCATGTTAAAAATAGAAATTACACTAAAATTTCCTCATTGTACAGGGACAAATATAGTAAAAAATGGAATCAAAGCGTATGGCGTTCAAAATTATTTATGTAAGGACTGTGGAAGGCAATTTATAGGCGATCATGCCTTGACCTATCAAGGTTGTCATTCATACTTATATCATAAAAATAGTGATCACGCTTGTAAGAAATGTAGAAGTACGATATATAGCAGAAATAGAGGGTATTAGCATAGGGACCGTTCTTAATGCTTGAGTCAAGTCAGAAAAAATAATAAGACCTAAACAGCAACATTATGATTATTTGGAGGTTGATGAGTTTTGGACTTATGTGGGAAGCAAAGAAAAAAACAATAGCTTATTTACTGCTACCATAGAGAAAGTGACGAAATTGTTGCGTGGGTCTGGGGTAAACGAGACGGCAAAACTGCAAAAAAATTGAGATGCAGAATTGCCGAACTAGGAATTAGTTTCGGCACGATGTACTCAGATGATTGGGATGCATTTAAAAAAGCATTTTGTAATGATAATAATGTTATTAGCAAAAAATACACCGTAGGTATAGAAGGAAATAATTGTAGATTCAGACATGGAATGAGACGATCTGTTAGAAAAACTTGTTGTTTTTCAAAAAAAATGTTTAATCACATGAAAGCCTTTTGTTTAGCAATTTTTTATATTAATTGGGGCTTTATTTAATCTATCATACTTTTTGAATCACCACCTAATAATTTAGTATTTGCATAAAATCCCCCCTTACGCAACCATACAATACAATTTTATACCTTTCCCTTTTACATGTGAATACACTTTTTGAAGATAATGTTTGCACAAGGTGAGAGCCTTATTCTCAGTGTTAATGGTGAATTATAATTTCCATCGGCACTCATTTTAAGTATTTTGAAAATGTATGGGAAGCAATAGAATAAATTCTTTTGGAAAAAAATTATATACAAGATAGTTTTTTTATTTTTATGAAAAAAGAAATAGAAAGGGATATTATTTTTTATTGTATATTGGGATTCATTGTAAAAAATTTCTTTTATAGACATGTTATTGCTTATTATGAATAATATAATACTTATATATAATGACAAAATTACAAATGTATCAAAAGTTACTCTTTGGGACGAGGGCAATCTCTTATAGGTATTATACTATGGTTCTAAAACGATTAGGTATGGATATTTTGTTTTTGGTCGTTGTTTCTTTATTTTCTTGTAATAGGTATCCTGTGGAGGATACAGATTTTTTGAGAAACTTAATGTTAACAAAGCCCTCTCAGTTTGATTCTTTATTGGCAAAAAAAGACGTTTTTGAAATACAAATTCTGTATACTCAAATAAATAGAGATGAGCAGAATATTCCGCATTTCAAGTCGTTTTCGTATAACATGGATAGGAATATGTATTTTTACCCCGCATCTACGGTAAAACTCCCTTTGGTTTTATTGTCATTAGAGAAGTTGCATGAATTGGGAATAGCGGGCTTGAATAAATATACTCGGATGCTGAGTGATAGTGTTTATTCAGGGCAATTGTCTGTTCATAAAGATACGACATCGGAGGATGGCTACCCTTCTGTCGCTCATTATTCAAAAAAGATACTTATTGTGAGTGATAACGATGCTTATAATCGATTATATGAGTTTATGGGGCAACGGGAAATCAATAGGCGATTGCAGAAAAAAGGGTATCGTGTTTCTTTCTTGCATAGGTTAGAGCGTCCACTCTCTTTGGACGAGAATAGGTATACAGAGGCAATACGTTTTATAGATTCGGGAGATACCAATAAGGTTATTTATAGGCAGGAAATGGGTGAGAATGTGACTCCTTTCTTTCGGCGAGATACCATTCTAAAAGGGAGAGGATATATAAATAGAAATGGTGAGTTAGTGATGGCACCATTTGATTTTACTTACAAAAATTCATATCCGTTGGAGGATCAGCAGGAGGTTTTGAAGGCATTGCTGTTTCCGAAGGCGGTTGCGTCTTATAGGACATTCAATATATCAGAGGAAGACCGTCATTTTGTGTTGCAATATATGTCTCAATATCCACATGAAACGTATTTTCCTCCGTATTATAAAGATAGTTCTTTGTATGATTCCTATTGTAAGTTTCTGCTTTTCGGGGAGGGTACAAAAAAGATACCACATAACATACGTATATTCAATAAAGTAGGAGATGCCTATGGTTATTTAATAGATAACGCATATATAGTTGATTTTGATCGACAAGTGGAGTTTTTATTATCTGCTGTGATACATACCAATAGTGATGGGATATTTAATGATGGAAAATATGAGTACTCTGCTATTGGTTTTCCTTTTATGAAGAACATAGGGCAATTGCTTTATGAGTATGAATTACAGAGGAAGAAAAAAAGAAAACCTGATTTGTGGGAATTTCGGTTTATGTATGATTATCAATAAAAAAGCATACAGCATTTTATTATAATATACTCTTTAGATATTTATTGAGTATATTTGTAATGTTATTTTTTAATAAACAAAAAATATGTATTTTGGGTTTTTGCATATCCAATTATAATATATACATACTAAAAAATAAAAAAATGCTACCATCTGAAGAAGAATACTGGGAATTAAAGAAAGAAACAGAGAGGTTACGAATAGAAAATGAGAAGACAAAAGCAGAAAACGACAAGAGATGGGAGAGAACAAGTAAAAATCTAGATAGATTAGAAGAAGAAGTAGCGAAAGCTGTTTCTGCTGTCCGATCTTTAGGGGGTAATATAGGATCCTCTACGGAAGAGCTTTTTCTTAACTCCATTGAAAAAACTATGGAAATAGATGATATAAAATACTATGAAATGGCAAGAAACTATGTAGTTGTTTCCTCTGAAAACGGAAAAAAATTAGCGGAAATAGATGCCATCTTGTTCAATAAAAAATACATCTGCATCATAGAAATCAAACACCGAGGAACAAAAGAAGACATGATAAAATTAATAGAAAAAACAATTCCTACCTTTCAAGCAGTAGAGACAAGGTTCCAAAAATATGAGATTATTCCAGTCCTCGCTGCGATGAGTTTTGAGCAAGATGTCCCATCCCAATCCAAAAAACTCAAGATTACTTTGCTCAAATACAGAGGAGAACATTTTCAAGTTATTCATTAAAATTACCTAAACAGATACTCATACAATAATAAATCAAATGGGAAAAATAATATCTATAACAAATCAAAAAGGAGGGGTTGGTAAAACAACTACTGCCATAAACCTGAGTGCCAGTTTAGCAATACTTGGTTATAAAACATTGCTCGTAGATATAGATCCACAGGCAAATAGCACCTCTGGTTTGGGAAAAGACCCAAGGACCACAAAACTAACTATGTATGAATGTATGATTCATTCTCGTAGTGCGAGAGAAGCTATAATACCAACAGAAATAGAGAATTTATTTCTATTTCCTTCTAATATAGACCTCGTAGGTGCAGAAGTAGATATGGTAGAAATGGAAGAAAGAGATATGCGAATGAAAAAAAGTATAGAACCATTAAAAAATGAGTATGATTTTATACTCATAGATTGTTCGCCTTCTTTGGGAATAGTTACTGTAAATGCTTTAGTAGCATGCGATTCTGTTTTAGTTCCCGTGCAGTGTGAATATTTTGCATTAGAAGGTGTTGGCAAACTATTATCTACCATTAAAATAATACAATCCCGTCTAAATCCGCATTTAGAAATAGAAGGAATACTTCTTACTATGTATGATCCTCGGGTAAATCTTTCCAAGCAAGTAGTAGAAGATGTAGCAAATCACTTCAAATCTTTGAAGTTAAAAACCATTATCCCGAGAAATACAAAATTAAGCGAGGCACCGAGCTACGGGGTACCTGTTATTTTACACGAATCAGAAAGTCCTGGAGCAAAAAGTTATCTCAACCTTGCAAAAGAAATACTGCAAAGAAATGAACTACCGATTAATAAACCAAAATAAATATGTCAGAAATAATACCATCAAAAAAAAAAACAGGATTAGGAAGAGGATTAAGCGCTCTTTTATCAGATAATCCTACCCCTGTAGAGCATGTTCAATCAATTGTATCTATTAACGAAATAGACATTCAATTTTTAGAAACAAATCCATACCAACCCCGAAAGGACTTCAATAAAGATGCATTACAGGAACTTTCAGAATCTATAAAGGTGCATGGTATTATACAGCCCATAACGGTGAGAAAGATTTCCGATACCTCTTATCAAATTATATCAGGTGAAAGAAGAGTGCAAGCATCTAAAATTGCGGGATTAACCAAAATACCTGCATATATAAGAAGTGCTAACGACCAAGAAATGTTAGAAATGGCACTCATTGAAAATATACAACGAGAAAATCTGAACTCTATAGAAATAGCTCTTTCTTACCAACGACTCATAACAGAATGTAACTTAAAACAAGAAGAATTAGGAGAACGGGTCGGGAAAAACAGAGCCACTGTCACTAACTACCTGAGATTACTCAAATTACCTCCCGATATTCAAGCCGCTCTCCGAGATAATACAATATCTATGGGACACGCAAGGAGTATTGTTTCTGTAGAAAATGCAGACCTCCAATTAAATATATTCCACAGAATTGTAAAAGAAGACCTCTCGGTGAGAAATGTAGAAGAGATAGTAAGGTCTATTTCTGAATTTAAAAAAGAAAAAAATAATCCTCAAAAAGAAACAACACATTCTATGTTATCGCCTGAAATAAGAAAATGGCAAAATACTCTTTCCTCTCACTTTGGATCGAAAATTATCATCAAAGCAGATGAAAAACATAAAGGAGAAATAAAAATACCTTTTTATTCGCAAGAGGATTTGAATAGGATATTAGAAATACTCAATATAGACAACTAAATTATATACAATGAATACAAATGCAACAAAAATTCAATGTCCTAATTGCAACACAGAAATAGATGTTCAAAATGCTCTCTCTCATAATTTAGAAGAAAAATATAAGAGAGAATTTAACCTACGTATTCAGGAAGAACAAAAAAAAAAAGAAGAGAGAGATAAAAAATTTTTAGAAGAACAAGAAGAGTTTAAAAAAAAAAAAGAAAATGAAAATGAAATCTTTCGACAAAGATTAGAAACCGCTAAATCAGACGCAAAAATAGAATTAGAAAAAGAAATAAAAACTAAGTATCAAAGAGAAAACTCAGAACAAATAGCACTCCTTCAAAAAGCACTCGGAGAAAAATCAGAACAGGTAAGAGAACTCAACTCTGCTAAAACAAAAATACTTATCTTAGAAAGAGAAAAAAATGAATTAAGAGAAGCCATAAAATTAGAATCAGAAAGATCTTTCCAGAAAAAACTTATAGAAGAAAAAGAAAAAATACAAAAAATAGTAGAAGAAAAAAATGAATTAAAATTCCGAGAACTACAAAAACAATTAGAAGATCAAAAAAAACTTACCGATGAAATGAAACGAAAGCAAGAGCAAGGTTCTATGCAATTGCAAGGAGAAGTACAAGAACTTGCTATCCAAGAATGGCTCATTTCACATTTTCCATTCGACACTATACAAGAAATAAAAAAAGGAGATAGAGGTGCGGATTGTTTACAAATAGTCCATACTCGCACAAAACAAAACTGCGGCGCAATATACTACGAAAGCAAAAGAACAAAAAACTTTAACAAAGAATGGATAGAAAAATTTAAAAATGACATACGAGAAAAAGCAATACAAATGCCACATACGGTAGGTGTACTAATAACCGATTCTTTTCCATCAGATATGCAAAGAATGGGGATGCGAGACGGTATTTGGATATGCTCTTACGAAGAATTTAAAGGACTTTGCTTGGCATTAAGAGAAACTATTATACAGATAAGTGATGCGGTGTCTTCCGAAGAAAATAAAGGAGAAAAAATGAACATGCTCTACAGCTTCCTTACAGGAAACGAATTTCGTCTCCAAATAGAAGCAATTGTAGAAGGATTCACACAGATGCAATCCGATTTAGAAACAGAAAAAAGAGCAATGCAAGGAATGTGGAAAAAAAGAGAAAAACAAATCCAAAAAGTAATTCTCAATACAAACTTTATGTATAACTCTATAAAAGGAATTGCAGGTAACGCAATACAGCCTGTCCGCTTATTAGAGATAGAACCAGACCAAGCAGGCGTAGAATATAACGAACAGTTCCTTTCTTAAAAAATTAGTTTCTAAACCCAAGAAAAAAAGAAAAAGACGGAGAAAAGAAAACGAATGTATTTTCATCTGCCGGGACAAGGACTATTCTTTTTGTAAATGCTTCTGCCACTAAACTTACTTCTATTCCTACTATACTATTTTTAAAAGCCCCAAATTCAAAAGCAAGTCCTGTTTTTGCATGGAAACCAAGAGCCACAGAACTACTTCCCAATCCATAAAAACGTGTTTCATCCCCCACAATATCCCTAGAAGTATGTATATCCGGATCAAACGGAACAGAAATATAGCCAATGCCCGTTGAAATACGAACATTATACGGTGAAATCACTCCTATACTCAATCCTCCTCCATAAACAAATGAAAGCTGAACCCCTTGTTGGTACGCTTTCTTAAAAAGATGTTTTTCTCTTCTATACTGAAGTCGTACAGAGGTAAGATAGTTCTTTTTTCCCCATATCCGAGAAGAAGAACTATTTCCTGCAACAGAAACTTTATACTCTCTCGGATGTTTTACATCTACAAACTCTAATATATACGATTCATACACTTTTGTTCTTTGATGCCTCCCATATTGAAAAAATATTCCTCCGAATAAGTCACTATTGGTATTTGTCGTTGCCCCTATAATATACTCATTATAGTAATCTGGAACATCATTTTCTTGCGAAAAAGCAACAAAAACATATGTCCAGCAAGTAGTAAAAAAGAGTATTGTTTTTCTTAAAGATAAATTATTCATATTCTTCATTTTTTCATCAATGAATATTTCATTATCGTAACTATTCTAATTTTTCTATAAACAACCAAACGAAAAGACTGTCTTGTTCAACGCTCTCTTAGTGTTTTATAAATATACTCACTTTCCGGGGTGAACTAATACTCTCGTTTAATTTCTAAAATTCTTAAGACAATAGTTTTCTAATTCTTCAAAAATATTTATGATATAATCAAATCCTTTATTGACCTCATTTGCCCATTCATCCTTTTGAATAATACGTATTGATTGAGCCGCCTCTTGCATATTATTAAAATCATACATCATACCGATTGAAGGAACTTTTTTTTTAATTAATTGCCCACCAAACATTATAGCTAAGTAATTTAAATAAATATGTGGTAAAACCTCTTCGTATGACAAAGAACGTAGATATTCCCTATAATTATTGGTGCTTGATAAAACAGCCGACGAATCAAAACCTTGTTTTATGAGTTCTTCTATATCAGTTTCAATATTTGTCGTTCTTGCCAAGCTTTCGTGAGGCAATCCTTTATTTTCAATTTCTGAAAAAATTTGTTTTTGTTGCTCTAAGTAGAGTAAGTATTCCTTTTTCGTTAACAATCCCTTAAACATCCGGATATTAAATGGCATTTTTTCCGCTTGTTTATGTTTTTCATTTGTTGCTTCTTTTAATGGTATGATCATTTTTTTTTATTTTTAATAGATAATGAATAGGTAGTAAGAGAAATATACAAGTGGAATATAATCTTTTGCTCAAAAACTCTTTTGAAACATCTTTCTAAACAGTCAACGTTTCAAATTTGATTTCAAGACATTTGCAAACCACTCATGTTATTAATCTGTTTAATTTACTATTTATTTAAAATAGAGTATTTACTTTTTCTTGCTTTATTTGTATTACCCCTAATCTATGAAGTAACTTAATGACTTGGTAAGTGGGGTCAAACTCGTGCCATCTAATTCCTCCAAAGTTAGAGCGTGAGGCATATTTATGGTGGTTATTATGATAACTTTCTCCCATCATCAGAAAATCTACGGGTAAGAAGTTTCTTGAGGTGTCACCTACTTCAAAATTTCTATATCCATATTTATGAGCGAACCAATTTATAATAGCTCCGTGTATGGGGGAAAGAAAAAATTGTAATGGTAATAATGCCCAAAGCCATAGAGCATCTGCATAGATGTAATACACAAGAACATACATTGTTCCCCACATAACTCGGGAAACCCAAGACCTTGCAAACTTATCAAAGGCATTCCAACGAGGGACTCCTTCTGTAAATCGTGGCTCCGCTATAAATTTTCCATTTGCTATGCTGGAATATATCGTTTTTGTTTTCCACATCATTGCAAATATGTTATCGTCATATTTAGGAGAGTGGGGATCTTTTTCTGTATCCGCAAAGGCGTGATGCATTCGGTGCATTACCCCGTATCCGAATGGGCTTAAATAATTAGATCCCTGAAATATCCAAGTCAAAATATAAAATAATTTTTCCATTCCAGCACTCATAGTAAAAGATCTATGTGAGGAATATCTATGTAGGAAAAATGTTTGAAAGAATAAGGATAGATACCAGTGTAATATAAAAAATGGAACTATTACTGTCATTGAGAGTTTTAAGTTTTTAAAAGTAAGTTAATTAATTAAAGTATATATAAGACACTGAAGTATGTTTTTTGTGACAAAAAACAGTGAATTATTTTTGTTTTTCTTTGGTGGTTAATTTCAAATATTGTATTTTTGTTGGTTTTTCGGGTGATAGTGTAAAATATATTTCTATATCTTTTTTTTCACAGGAGAGTGTAAAGCTTCCTCGGAGAGCATTTTCGGGGATGAGAGTGTGTATGCTTTGTATCTTTCCTGCAATATTTCTGATGTTTTGTATGTTTTTTTTTCGGCTTTCCCAACTTTCGTCTTTAAAAAAATTATCTGCAAAGAGAGTAGTATCTTGCATGTCGGGAATGTTTTTTATAATATATTGTTGTGTTTGCAGGAGTGTTTTATTGGGGATTAATGTGCGTGGGGAAATATTTGTGAGGGAGAGAATGGTATCTATTGCTTTTGTTACGGGAGTTCCCATATCGGCATAAGTAAGATTGGATAAGGCAACTATTCCTATTCCATATTCGGGCAAGAATAAAAAAGAGCTTCCAAAACCTGGTAATCCACCTCCGTGTCCTATTTTTAAAATACCTTTTTCATCATAAGTGCATCGGAATCCAAATCCATATCCGACGGTCGTATTTTTTTTTACTTTATCTCGCACAATCCATATTCGTTGCATTTCTCTTAAACCGCTGCGTGATATAGGGAGCGTATCGGGTGCATTTCGGGGAGGATTTGCGGAAAGAAGAAAAGATATGTATTTACAAAAATCATCGGTAGAGCATATAAGTCCTCCCATAGAATTGTAAGATCCGTCGGGTAGCAGGGGTTCTTTTTTCCAAGTGTTATTTTCCCATCTATATCCCATAGCGAGTATGTTTTCGTCTATGGTTCTATAATCCCATACGCTTTCTTTCATACCCAGAGGGTTTAGTATTGTTTTAGTTATATACTCAGAATATGTTTGTGCAGAAACATTTTTAATAATCTGCCCTAAAAGTGCATATCCTACGTTGCTGTATTCATAGGAGGTCCCTGGTTCATGGGAAAAAGATAGGTTCAAATGAAGGAGTTCTTCGTCTGTATCTGCTAATTGTCTATCTCCCCATGGGTTATCCTCAGGGAATCCCGCTGTCATAGTAAGGAGATGAAATAAGGTTATTTCGGGAGAATCATCTGTGGGGTAGCTTATGTTTTGTAGAGTAGGCGAATACCACCATGCGGGGTCGTGTATTCGGAGTTTTTTTTTTTCTTGGAGGGATATGATTCCCATAGCGGTAAAGCTTTTTGTCATAGAGGCGATTCTAAAGCGTGTTTGAGAATTTGTTTTTATTTTTTTTTCTACATTTGCGTATCCGTAGGATTGTTTATGAATTATTTCTGTATCTACTACAATGGCGTAGCTTATTCCTGGTATATGCTTGAGGCGGCTATATTTTGAAAAAATACTATCTATAATGGATGTGTATTTTTGTGTTTTTTCTTTTTTGAGAGAATCTTCGGTAAATAAAAGATAATCTGCTTCTTTTTTTTGTGACCTATTCAAATTCTCAAGAATATTGTTGTTATTTTTTTCTTCTTTTGGAGAAGAGCATTGGGTGAATAGTATAGTAGTTATTACGAGTAGTTGTTTATATAATTGTGCCATATTTATGTTGTAATTATGTTCTATTTATTAAAAAAATTAGTTATTTTTGAGAATATGCCATTATTTTGATAAAATAATTAAAATATAATATTTTAGCGATGCAACGGTAATTAAATAATAAAAGTATTAATAACCTCATAACTATTGATTTTTTATAAAAAAACTTGAATTATTAATCTTTTTACATAACCATTATATTAAATATGAACCCTTTTTTTAAACGTATTAAATCCTTTTTTGGTAAACAAACAAATTATTACAAGTACAATTTTTTTGGGTGTAACAATGGTACTTGCCTCAACCGCTTTCTTCATTTTTAGAAAGAAAAAACCTATAGAATCTTCATATATGAATAAATAATTTATTTTATTTTAATATAAATAATGGTAAAAAGAAAGAATAATGACATAAAAAATTAAGATTATCTTTTTTTAAATACTTTTGCATGATTTTTATACCCATACAATGTTTCATCATTTTTCTTTGTCTATCTTGCATCTATATCCTTATGGCATTTTTTATGTTTATTATCATTCCATAGTTCATCTCCTTTTCCATCTTTTATTATTTCGTTCTCTTCCTTTGTATTCCTTTGCCTTGGTGCTATTGTAAAACTTGCATCAATTATTTTATCCTCATTAAATATTAAATTTTTACCTTCTAAAAATTTTTTAAATTCATTAAATATATTCTCCACTAAACCAGTTTTTGTTAACTCATTTCTAAACATCC
>JASGCU010000059.1 GCA_030053935.1 Chitinophagaceae bacterium | reverse complement strand
CTTCACCAAATACTCGGGCAAGATATTTTTGTGATAATTCTACCCAAATTTGTGGGGTAAAAAAACTTCCTCTTCTCTCTCGAACATCTTGTGGGACTAGTAAGTCCCTTCTTTCCACAATAAAATTCCAATAGATTTCTTTTGGGGGCCTTTGGTATTTATTCCAAAATTCGTGATGAGCTTTTTGGTTATCCGAAAAACCTACGGTGCTACTACTGAACAAACCTATTTCATCTATATTTCTTTCTAATTCATAATGGTCTTTTTTGAGGAGAACGTACAAATCGGGTTTGAATGTTTCGTTTTCTTGGGAGAGCAGGTCTGCAACATAAAAATCGACCTCAAGAATTTTATTTTTTCTTGCTTTATCCCAATCCATAATAGAAATGGTGGGTTTTACTGAGATACGCCATTTGTGGTAGACAAAAATAAAATTATTTTTATCTATTTGTATTTTGGATGCTTCAGTTTTTCCTGTGATGAAGTTGGTTTTTATAAAGAGGTGTATTTCTTTTCCATCTTGTTCAAAAGAAAATTGGAGAGAATTTTTTTCTAAAATTGTTTTTACTTGTTCGTAGAGTTTTTGAAATTCTTTGGTTTCATGGTTTGATGGGGTAACATTCCAGTTAAAATCATTTTGATAAAAGGTCTCTTGAATATCCCAATAGGGAATGAAAGCAATTTTTTCAGAATCAAAAGCTCCGAGAAAAGCAGGGGGTAAGTATTTATCAAAGGTGCGTGCTTTTCCAATGGTGAGTATAAGTTGCACTATTGCTTTATAAATATCAGACGATCCTTTTTTTGCTTCTGCCCAAAAGAGAGATTCGGGTTCAAAGAGTTCTTGTTGGTTTTGTTGCCTACAAACGCAGAAGTCCACATTGCCAATAATTTTGGTGCAGTTATATTCTTTAAAATAATCTTGTGCTATTCTGTTTTTTAATTCTTCTTCTCTCATAATATTGTATGGTATGTACTATTAAGTAATTGAGTATATTTGGTGAACTAAATTATTGTATTCTCTTTTCTCAAATGCAATTCCAAAAATATTATTTTGCTACACCTTCTTTTAATCGTTCTGTGCTTTCAGTAATTTGCAATTGTTCTATAAAGTCTTCAATTTTTCCGTCCATTACTGTGGGAAGATTATAAACAGTATACCCGATTCTGTGGTCAGTAACTCTGCTTTGAGGATAATTATAGGTTCTAATTTTATCTGATCTGTCTCCGTTTCCGACCATGGATTTTCTTTGAGCACCTATTTGTTCTGTATGTTTTTTGAGCTCCATTTCATAGATGCGAGAACGGAGAATTTTGAGTGCTTTATCAAAATTTTTTATTTGAGACCTTTCATCCTGACAGCTTACCACTACACCCGATGGAATATGTGTTAATCTTACCGCAGAATAGGTTGTATTTACGGATTGTCCACCTGCTCCAGAGGAGCAAAAAGTTTCTTTTTTGACATCGTTCATATTTATTTGCACCTCCACATCTTCCATTTCGGGTAGAACTGCCACTGTTGCGGCAGATGTGTGAATTCTTCCTTGTGTTTCCGTATGAGGGATGCGCTGCACTCTATGGACTCCCGATTCAAATTTCATTTCGGAATACACATTATTTCCAGTTATTGTAGCAACAATTTCTTTATACCCACCTGCTGTTCCATTCGTAAAGTCAACTATATTGATTTTCCATTTTTTATTTTCTGAATAACGTTGATACATTCTAAACAAATCTCCCGCAAAAATAGAAGCTTCGTCTCCTCCTGTTCCCGCTCTTATTTCTAGTATAGCATTTTTACTATCGTTCGGATCTCTTGGTATCAGAAGTTTTTTGAGTGTTTCTTGCATCTCTTCTTCCTGAGGAACTAATTCCTCTAATTGCCATTTTGCTATTTCTCTTAATTCTGCATCTTTTTCATTCTCTAAAATTATTTTTGCTTCTTCTATTTCCGAGAGTAATTGCTTATATTTGTTAAATGGTATAATTATTTTCTCTAATTCTTTATATTCTTTATTTATTTTTGCATAATATGACATATCATTCATAGAATTAGAATCCATTATCAGATGCTTTACCTCTTCGTACCTTGTTTTTATTTGTTCTAATTTTTGTATCATTGCGTTTAAATTTAATGTTTATGATCGCACACAATATCGGAAGCTTTTTTCCCCATTCCGTTACACTCGGTGCATGTTTTTTTAAGTTCTTTTTTTCCTTTACATTTACTGCATAGTGAAAGCCCTGTTCCTCTACATTTATTGCATGTGGAGTAATGGTCTTTATCCATTAATGATTTTTTTATTAAGACCCCTTGTCCTTGGCATACCGGACATTTCTCCTTCCCTAAACCATTGCAGATACTACATTTTTCTGTTTCTTCTCTCTCTCCACCACATTTTGGACAACTTATATAACGCATACCTAAATCATCACAGAGCTTACAAGCATCTATATTGACTAATTTTTTATCTA
Source organism: Chitinophagaceae bacterium (assembly GCA_030053935.1). NCBI lineage: Bacteria > Pseudomonadati > Bacteroidota > Chitinophagia > Chitinophagales > Chitinophagaceae > Chitinophagaceae bacterium. The sequence goes on along the minus strand of JASGCU010000059.1, from coordinate 12,038 downwards.
CTTTTGCTTTTATAATAAGTATTTCGTTATAAAATTTTCCAGATTTTTTAGTAACAGCTATGTATTGTTTTATAAAATTTCTACTATTGGTGTATTTTTCATTTTCGTACAGGACAAGGGAAAAGTAATATATAATATCCGGAGATACTACCTCTTGAATTTGTAACATATCTCTCAATTTTTTCTCTGCTTCTTGATATTTTTTCGCTTGTATTAATATCTTTATTTCATCTTCATAAGTATAATACACATCGCTTTTTTGGGCGTAGATATTTAATACTTGTAAAAGAAAAAATAACATATACAATACTTTTTTTATCTTTCCCATACATCTTTATTTATTTGTGATTCTAATACTATTTCTTCTGAATCGGGTATGTTTGAAAAAAAATTTATTCCCGATATCATTTCTATGCTATCTATGGAAACAGCAAAATTCATATAATTTTCTTTACTATTTTCATTTTTGAGAAGGAACGCTATAGCTTTCTTTTCGGGTTCGGTATAATCTAAAATTATTTTATAATAATACGAAGGAACTGCTATTTTATTGTATTTACCTATTGTCTTATGATTTTTTTGTACAATAGGACCTGTGATTATATACACTTTCTCATGTATAACAGCCCAATCTCTTACTTTTTCTTCTAATTTTTTCCATATACCTCTATTAAACTGAGGAACTTGAGGACTCATGTTGCTCATAAAAAAACTTTCCTCCATCGCTCCTTCATCCCATCTAAAATCTGCCGCTGGACAAAGATGTCCTCTATCATAACCTGATCTTTTATAATCATCGGGCGAAGCCGACCTCGTTATAATAGCAGGATCTTCCATAAACCTATTATTACGTTTTACTTTTTTTGTAAGAACTTCATCTTTTGTAAGCTCATACCCCGCCCAAAGTGCTTGCTCATATTCCTCTTTATATACCAATGAATATGCTTTGTGATGTATTATTTCATCAGAATTATGTTCGGGGTATAAAAGGGTATCGGATTCTTTGCCGTAAGAAGAGACCTTTTTTTGTTCGAATATACAATAGAAACAAAAAATAATAAGGATCAAGAGAGTAAAAATTACTAATGTAAGAGAGTATCGTTTTTTTTTCATTTTTTATAGTATGTAAAAGGTATATTATAAAAAAAAACAGAAGTAAAGAAATACTTCTGTTTTTAAAATCTATTCCCGTAATAAAAACTGCTTTTGAATACTACTGAGTTGCAGTAGAATCAGCAGGAGTTTCTGTCGCAGGAGCTTCTTCCATAGGAGCTTCTGTTGCAGGAGCCGCTTCTGTTGGAGTTTCTGTGGATTCTTTATTTTCTGTCTTTGAACTACAAGCAGAAGCAAATAAAATCCCTGCTAAAAATAAATAAGATATTCCTTTTTTCATCTTTGATAAAATTAAAATTTAGTTAAATAAATATAAAAATAAGTATAAATTAAGTCACGAGGCACTTTTCATTTTAACAACGAATTATACCTTTCATAACTTTATGTAATATAATTGTTTTTATAATACTTTTGCATAATTGATAAAAATATTATTTTTTATACGTTTTTTATATATAATTATTTAAAAAAAATAAAAAACTTAAACAATTTAATGAATAGTTTCTTTTTTAGTATAAAATATGTTAATCCTCTAAAAAATTTCTTTCTTTCCGTAGTAATACATTCTTTTCACATACACTCTTAATAATATAATGAACAAAAATAATTTTAAAATACACTTTCTTCTCTCAAATAAAAAAAAATATCTCATCTCTTTTCTGTTTTTATTATCCGCATGTAATACACAGCAAAAACAAGAAGCACATCAAAGCAATTCTATACAAAAAAACTCATTGGAAAAAAAAGAACGTCCAAAAATCCTATTCTTTGGAAATAGTTTAACCGCAGGATACGGATTAGATACAGAAGAATCTTTTTCATCTGTACTACAAAAAAAAATTGACTCTCTTTTATTAGATTATACCTGCATAAATGCAGGAGTAAGTGGAGAAACAAGCGCCAGTGCTTTGACAAGAATAGATTGGTATTTGAAAGAATATTTTCCTATCATCGTATTAGAAACAGGTGCAAATGACGGACTGAGAGGTATTACTCTTACGGAAACAAAAAAAAATATAGAATCTATTATTTTAAAAATAAAAAAGAAAAGCCCTCATATACATATTATCTTAGCTGGTATGCAAATACCTCCCAATATGGGAGAACAATATATATCCGAGTTTCAATCTCTTTATCCTCAAATATCTACTCAATTTAATATTATTCTTATACCTTTTTTATTAGAAAATGTAGCAGGTATTCCTGAACTAAATCTACCCGATGGAATCCACCCTACCGCAGAAGGACAAAAAATTGTTGCTGCAAATGTTTGGAAAAAACTATATCCACTCCTCCAATAAAAAAAAAGAGAGACGAAACCTCTCTATTCCCTCTGAACAAATACTTACAAAATGATACTTGAACTTCATAATATCTCATTTCAATATACCAATGCAGAATCGGAGGTATTAAAAAAAATATCTTTTTCTATCCAAAAAGGCAGCATTATGGCTCTTACGGGAGAAAGCGGAGCAGGCAAAACAACCCTCCTTAAAATAATTGCAGGAATAGAAACTCCATCTGTAGGAAAAATTTTTTGGAAACAAAAAAAAATTATCTCCGCCCAATCCCAACTCGTTCATGAAAATAAACAAATCAAACTATTAGATCAAAATCTTACTCTTCAACCCCATATCTCTCTCTTACAAAATTTAGAATACAGCATACGTTCCTTTCCATACGCAGCAAAAAAAAAACGAATAGAAGAACTCATAGATATATTCCAAATCAGCGAAATAATACATAAATATCCAAATGAAATATCAGGCGGACAAAAACAAAGAATCGTATTTGCCATTACCATAGCTCCCTACCCGCAATTACTACTCCTAGACGAACCATTTGCTCATCTTGACCCACTTCTCAAAAAAAAATTATTCCCCATTCTGAAACATATATTTTATACTCAAAAAATAACTGTTATACTTGCAACACATCATATAGCAGATATATTTTTTTTCTCGGATAAGTTGCTTCTCCTCAAAAATGGAGAAATAGAGATGTTTCAAAATACAGAATCTCTTACAAAAAATACTCTCTCTGATTATGTTTCTTCTTTTTTTGGAACACCAAATTAAATAGGAAAGGTTATTTCTTCCTCTTTAAACATTTTTTATAACCATATTTGAGTCCACCCCGAAAAGTTAATTTGGATATATTTATAATTTTGTAAAATTTGATTATCAATAGTTTTAATTATCAGTATTTCTGTAAAAACGACTTTTTGGAGAGGAATCAAATATACATAATTTTTTTAAATTTGTCTTTACTGTAACATTCTAAAAAATAGATAAATAAACATAGGTAGTTACAAAAAATGTAAAGAGCCATTACTTTTAAAGAGTACAAAAGGGGGAGGGTAATATATTGTATGGTGTCTTTCAGGCAAATAAATTTTTGAGAACTTCTGTTATATTTCCGCAGGGAAATATCTTTATATTAAATTTTTTATCTAAAAGTGCTTTAGCATTATATTTAGATATATAAATGGATTGAAATCCTAATTTCTGTGCTTCTTGGATTCTCAATTCTAATCTTGTTACGGTGCGGAGTTCTCCCCCGAGTCCTACTTCTGATGAGAAACATATTTTGGAAGAGATGGGTTTTTCTTTGAAAGAAGATATAATAGCAATACAAACAGCAAGATCTATTGCAGGATCATCAATTTTTAATCCTCCTACGATATTTAAAAACACATCTTGATGCCCTAATTTGATCCCCACTCGTTTTTCTATCACAGCAAGGAGCATACTGAGTCGTTTTATATCTAATCCTGTGGTGTTTCTTTGCGGGTTCCCATAAGCAGAGGAGGATACTAATGCTTGAATTTCTAAGAGGAGAGATCTATTTCCTTCTACGGTAGAGGCGATGGATGTTCCGCTGGATTCATAATCTTTTTGATTTATTAAAATATCCGATGGGTTTAGGACAGGTTTCAGTCCTTGAGAGTTCATTTCATAGATTCCTATTTCAGATGCGGAGCCGAATCTATTTTTGAGAGAGCGGAGGATTCTATATACCATTTGTCTCTCCCCTTCAAATTGTAGAACGGTATCCACAATATGTTCTAACACTTTTGGTCCTGCAATTGCTCCATCTTTGTTTATATGCCCGATAAAAAAAACAGCGGTATTAGTTTCTTTTGCAAATTTCATAAATTCGGTAGCACATTCTTTTACCTGAGAGATACTGCCTGTGGAGGATTCTAAGCTATCGGTATAGAGTGTTTGCACGGAATCCACAATAACGATTTGAGGAGAAATATCCTTTATGTGAGAGAAAATTTTTTGTGTATTTGCTTCGCATAAAAGGAAGCATTCGTTGAAAGGAACCCCTATTCTTTCTGCACGCATTTTTATTTGTTGCTCGCTTTCTTCCCCAGAAATATATAATACCCTTATGTTATGCATACTGAGCGCAAATTGGAGTAGGAGAGTGGATTTTCCTATTCCTGGTTCGCCACCGATGAGAACAAAAGATCCAGGCACTACTCCGCCTCCTAATATTCTATTAAGTTCGCTATCTTTACAGGGTATTCTTACAAAATCTGAGGCAGATACTTGAGAGATAAGTATGGGTTTATGAGCAGTGGATGCTTTTATCCACATTTTTTCTTTTTCTTCGGTTTTTTCTTTTTCTATTTGTTCTTCTACGTATGTATTCCATTCGCCGCATATAGAACATTTTCCTATCCATTTGGCAGATTGTGTTCCACAATTTTGACAAAAAAATGCTGTTTTTATCTTTGCCATTTACTCATTATTTATTTTATAATATTCTTGAAATAATACTAATTCTATAGCTTTTTTCAATGCTTCATTAATAGGGTAAAAAAGAGTTCCTAATTCAAAATCTATAGACCTCAGGCGTGCTTGATAATCTGACATAATAGGGATATATAAAGAATTACTTTTTATTTGTTCTTCTATGGCTGTATATTGTTCTGTTTTTTGTTTTATAATAGAACAGGTGATGTACCTTTTACTTCCATATTTATCTGTTCCCGCTGAGAATCCAAATAACCTGCATATAAGTCCTCTATGGGGATATTGCGAGCAAAAACCTTTTTGTAAAATGGTATCTTGGGAATAGAAAAGAACACAAATGGAAGTAGGGGAGAGGTTTATCTTTTCTAACAAGGAGTCGGCAGTTCCTTGTTTATATACCCAGTACGCAAATGGAATAAACTCTAATATGGTAGCTGTAATATCGGGCTTAAAACAACATTTTCCGCATCCCGTCTTGCATTGTATGCCTGTTTTTGTTTGAAATCCTTGTATATCAGTATCGAGTTCGGAAAATAAAATTTCTACTAATTGTGATTTTTCAGTGAGAGTCATTATGGAATGTACGTATGGAAAGATGGGTAGTATTTTTTACTTTTTATTTTATTTAAACTTCTCATATTATTTTGATAACTTTTCTATATGAGCTTAATATATTGAGAAGCACAATAAACCCTCTCATCTTACTGATGATAATCTTTTATTTCCCCTTCTACGTCCACTACTTCATTTTTCAGATGAAGAATACCAACTCCTAAGCTTTTGGCTTTTTTTATCACCGTTTCATCATACGAAAGCCCCGCAATGAATAGATAAATATGCTCTCTTAACATAACCCCTCCATATTTTTGAAACAATGGATACTGTTTCTCAAGAAACTTTTCTAAATCTTCATTTTTAAAACGATGCTTTGTCTCCACAAGTGCTACACTATGTCTATTGACCAATACTATATCTATCTCTGTAGCATCGTTTCCAATGTCATTAAGGACCTTTATTTTTGTATGCACATAATCAAAACGAATGCCGTTGAGAATAGGATTATTTTTAACCCCATCAGCAAACATTTCTTCCACTCCCATACCGATATTAAACCCTAAATTATCCATAGTAGATTGTAATCTTTTATAACCTTCCTCGTTTTTTTTATGAGCTTCTTCATTTTCTCTTTTGAGAGCTAATATCTCTTCTTCATTTCTTTTTTTCAGAGCCGCTAGTTCTTCTTCATTTTTTTTACGAGTTTCTTCGTTTTCTTTTTTCAGAGCAGCAGTTTGTTCTTCCAATAATCTAATATTTTTTTCTACTTCTTTAATGGTTCTTTTGTCTTTATGCATTCTTTTTAGTAATTAATTTTGTTTTGTATTTATTGTATGAGTTCACCTTATGCAAACATTACCTTCAAAAAGTTTATGATAACATTTTTAAAAGGTAAAGATATGAAATTTTATTATATTTTTTCGTAAGGTGAGTTATCAATATAGAAAAACAAGTAACTATTTAGCATCTTATAGAAAATTGTTATAAACAAAATAATAATTTAATATATTGAGCACATATGTATAAAATATTCAAAAAATAAGGGTATGAGATATAAAAGTATGTATTACACATTCTCTACAAAGAATTTCAGCATCTCATAATGCTTGGTAAATAGTTACAAAAATAATAATAATTACAAGTATTTTGTGTTGATTTTTAAATAATGAACGAACAAAAACTTTTCGGAGTGGACTCAGTTTTTAATTTTTTTTATTGTGCAATGAAAGGAACAAATATATGATTTTTGAAAATAATATTCTTTTTGAGGATAATCATCTTTTAATAGTAAATAAGCCATCGGGCATTTTGTCTCAGGGGGATTCCACTCAAGATAGTTCTCTTATTGATTTTGCAAAAGAATATATCAAGAAAAAATATGCAAAGAAAGGAAATGTATTTGTGGGTTTGGTTCATAGGATAGATAGACCTGCAAGCGGTATTGTAATGCTTACGAAAACCTCAAAAGCTTTGGAAAGAATGACACAAGCATGGAGGGAAAGGGTTGTTGAAAAAAAATATATTGCTATGGTAGATCGTGTTCCCCAAAAAAATGAAGGAATTGTGAGGAGCTGGTTGGAAAAAGATGTATCTAAAAATAAAGTAACTTCTTATAATTATGAAAAAAAGGGAACTGTTTTTGCGGAACTCTCTTATAAAGTATACTCAAGAATGAAAAATAGAGCTGCAATAGAGATACAATTGACCACGGGCAGACCTCATCAGATAAGAGTTCAGATGCGGGAGATAGGATGTTGTATAATTGGCGATGTAAAATATGGATATACAAAGAAAAATAATGATGGAAGTATTCTTTTGCATGCATATGAGTTGTCTTTTACCCATCCCGTGAATGGAAACTATATTAATATAAAATCCACTCCCGTATGGCTTCCAGAATATGATGGTAGTTAAATTGATTTTTAGAAAAATATGGCTTTAAAGATATTAGGAATAGAAAGTTCTTGTGATGATACCTGTGCTGCTGTGACAGAGGATGAAAGAATACTCAGTAATGTGGTGGCAAGGCAACTAATACATGAAAAATATGGAGGTGTTATTCCCGAAGTTGCCTCTCGGAAACATCTTTTGAATATAAGTATGGTAGTAGAAGCGGCATTACAAGAAGCAGGAGTAAAAAAAGAAGAGTTGAATGCTGTCGCTTTTACAAAAGGACCTGGACTTATGGGGTCATTGATGGTAGGTTGTTCTTTTGCAAAAGCATTTTCATGGACTTTGGATATTCCTCTCATTCCCGTGAATCACTTGCAAGGACATATATTAGCAAATTTCATAGATGCTCCTAAACCGTCATTTCCTTTTCTTTGTTTGACGATAAGTGGAGGACATACGCAGTTAGTAGTAGTGCATGATTTTTTTCAAATGGATATTATTGGGGAGACAAAAGATGATGCCGTAGGGGAAGCATTTGATAAGACGGCTAAAATCATGGGAATACCTTACCCAGGAGGGGTTGTCATTGACCAACTTTCTCAAAATGGTAACCCGCATTCATTTCCCTTTCCATCTACCAAAGTTGCTGGCTTGGATTTTTCTTTTTCGGGGATAAAAACAGCGGTTCTGTACTTTTTAAAAGAGAATATGAGTAAAAATCCTTCTTTTATAGAGGAAAATAAACATGATATCTGTGCAAGTATTCAATATACTTTGGTTCAAATGCTTCTGAAAAAACTCATTCTTGCTTCTGAAAAGACAAATATAAAAAATATTGCTGTTGCGGGTGGAGTGGCTTCCAATTCTTTTTTACGCAAACAATTACAAAAAATTGCTGAAGAACGAAATTGGAATATTTTTATTCCTCATACACAATATTGCACCGATAACGCAGCAATGATTGCCATTACAGGATACTATTTATATAAAAAAAACAAATTCTCTCCTCTCACAGAATCTGCAGATGTGAGGATTCCTTTTTTGGAAATAGTTTCTTAATAATTTTTAATACAATATGTAAAAAATATTCATAAGGAAAGACCATGAAAAATGAATAATAAGAGTTCTCTGATGAGATCTATACGAAATTAATCTACGAATGGAGAGAAACATGAAAACAACTTGCAAATAAAGATAGAAACAAAAGTTTATGAGTCTAGGCTTTTGAAAGAATAAGAATCTACAATATTTTTTTCATTTGATTTCTAATATCTATAAAATAAAAAATAATATACATAACATTAATCACCCATGGGAACGTATAAAAAGATATTTATACCATATAAAGAATTAACCATAGAAGAATTGAACGATGAGGATAATAATTTGATGCATTTGTGTTTAAAAGCAAGAGAAAATGCTTATGCGCCTTACTCCTCATTTTTAGTAGGTTGTAGCGTTTTGTTAGAAAATGGCTCTATTGTTTGTGGAAATAATCAAGAGAATAGATCCTATCCAGAGGGGCTTTGTGCAGAAAGAGTTGCCTTATACTCTGCGTCTTCTCAATTTAGAGGGATAGGTATCAAAAAGATTTTTGTGTGCTGCGGTGCTAAAAACAGCAAAACTCTCTCAAAAGCTCACCCATGTGGAGGATGCCGACAAGTTATGTTAGAGATGGAACAAAAACAAAACACTCCTATACAAGTTTTTTTCCTGTATCCCGATAGTCAAGTCATAATGCTTGATACTGTGAAACATCTTCTCCCTTTTGGATTTGAAGAAATATTATAGATTTTTCCATTCGTATGCACCTATATCAGGGAGAGAATCACGTTTATTCCCTTTGATATCATACATAATGTTTGATTGGAGTTGCTTACCCATATTGATAGCAAGAGAATTTTTTTTCAAACGAAAATCATATCCAGATTCATTGACAAATAGAGAATCAGCATTTGAAAAAAAAATATTACCAGAGATACGCTCCGTATTGAGAGTAAAAATATCTTTTGAAATATTTACTGCATTATTATGTGCATCAAAAATAAAATTTCTCGAAGTTACTCCGAATCCAACTGAATCCCCTTTACTTCCCGACAATATATTATTTGCCATAAATACAAAGAGAGGCGTTCTTTCAATGCCACTGAGAGAATCATCTGTAAAGATAAAAGGATATTTGTCTTGTTGAGAAATAAAAGTACAGTGCTGATACGTATAAAATCCTCCGCTTACATTTGCTACCAAACTCTTTCCGCAGTTATATATAAGAGTATTGTAACAATAAACATCACTGCTGAAAGCAAGTATCCCATAAGAACTTATGTTAGCAATAACACTATGAGATATAGTTACATCAAAGGTATTATTTGCATCAGGGGAACCTACTCTCATTCCCGCAGTAGCATTTGTTATGATAGTGTGATTAAATATATTTTCACTGCTTCCTTCCAATATGTAAATAGTACCCCACTGCCCGGGGAGATTCTTATAATCCCCATCTTGTCTAAAACTAGTAAAGGTAATAGGGTTTTTCGGAGTACCATTACAAAGTATTGTCCCCGCAACAAATATATTTGCTTTATTTCTCAAAAAAATCTTGACACCTGCTTCTATCGTAAGGGTAATATTTTTAGGAATAATAAACGTATCTTCTATAATATAAGGAAGATTATTATTCCAAAAAGTATTTGCATCTAAAACACGGGTGGTATAATGCACATTTTGGATATATGCTTTTATGGGATGAAAAACTATATCTCCTATGGATATGGATTCTTGAAAAAGATACGAACCCCGCGGGACATTCTGAGGAACAAAAAAAGAAATAAGAATCAATATACTATCATTCGGAAAGATTTTGATATTTGTAAATTCTGTTCCCTCTACCCCATTGACGGTAAGTTTGATAAACGAGTGATTTCCTTTGTTAAAACGAATAAACGGTATAATAATTCCCGTACTTTCATTATTCAAAATCTTTACTCTTTTTGTAATACTTATTTTTCCAACAAGAACAGTATCAAAATCTGTGGTATCATTGGAAAAAGAAACATTGTTTTTTTGGATATTTTCATATATAATCTCTTCAAAAAAACAAGCATCTGCAAAACAAAAAAGCAATGCACAGATAAGTATGTTTTGTATTGTTTTCATTGTTTTAGCAGATGACTTGGTAAGGGTAAAAAACAGGAAAGTAAATATATGTTATTGGGAATAGGTGACCCTGTATATACAATTTGCTTTATCATCCGATATGAGCATAGAACCATCAGGTAATACAAGCACATCAACGGGTCTTCCCCACGCTTCTTGTGTTGATTCATCTAACCATCCATAGATAAAGGGCTTATAAGAGATTGCTTTTCCATTTTGAAGTTTTACATTCGTAATTCTATAGCCGCTTTTTTTAGATCTATTCCAAGAGCCATGCTCCGCAATAAAAATACTTTCATAATATTCTTGTGGAAACATTTTTCCCGTATAAAATTTAAGCCCAAGGGGAGCAACATGCGCACCTAACTTCTGCATTGGTGTTGTAAAGTCACTACAAGGAAACTTTCCTCCATATTCAGGGTCAGCAATTTCTCCTTCATGACAATATGGATACCCAAAATGCTCTTTTAGAGACGATACTTTATTCAACTCACAGCTGGGTATATCATCGCCTAAATTATCCCCTCCATTATCTGTAAACCAAAGTTCTTTTGTTTTTGGATGCCATGTGAAACCAACAGTATTTCTTACCCCTCTCGCTACAATTTCTCTCCCCGTAGCATCGGCATTCATTCTCGTAATAGTGGCGTATATCTCATTTTTACTTTCACAAATATTACAAGGTGCCCCTACGGGAATGTATAATTTCCCATCAGGTCCAAAAGCAATATATTTCCATCCATGATGCCTATCAGTAGGATAATCATCATATATGAGTTTTGGATCTAATGGTTGTGATTTTAACAAACGAGATTCTATTGCATCATAACGCCACAATTTACTTACTTCCGCAACATACAGAGAGCCGTCTTTGAAAGCAACACCATTCGGCATTTTCAAACCTGTGGCTATAGTATATTGTGTATCCACTATAAAATCTCCATCTGTGTCTTTTAATCCGTATACTTTTCCTTCATCTCGCGACCCTACAAAAAGCATTCCGTTAGTTCCCATAACCATAGACCTTGCATTGACTACATTTTGGGCATAGACGGATATTGTGAACCCTTTAGGTAAAATGAGAGATGAAATGCCTAAAAACTCATCTTTCTTCTGTGCAGAGCAGTTATGAAATAAAAAAATAACTACTCCAATAATAATATTTCTTACGGATATCATATTTTTATGTTTTAGTTTATGAAAATAAATAATAATACACTCATTTGTGAGAACTTTTAAAGATATATTTAGAATTGCGTCTAAAAAAATCTTATTTTCACAATGATAATACAAAGCAATACATTTTCTCATTTTATATATTTCTTTCTTATTTTTCCACAAAAAAAATCTATTTCTTTCTGTTTCTCTGTGTTTAATAAAAAAAGATATTTTTACATCTTTTTATTCTAAAAGAACCCAAAATATATTGCAAATACTTAAAAAGAGAAAAATATATTGCTTTGTATTATTTTTGCGAAAAAGAATAGAATTTAGGAACGTTCCCCAATTGTAAAAATACCGTTTAAAAAACAAAAATAAACGTGAAATATCAAA
>JASGCU010000058.1 GCA_030053935.1 Chitinophagaceae bacterium | reverse complement strand
TTGCTTTGTGTTTTAATATAGTTTCTAAGTATATTCTCATAATTTTTTAGGAATACTTTTTGGTCAGCCCCGGGATTTTATATGGTTCGTTTTTCTACAAATAATTCGGTGCCACCCCTTATTTTAGAAGCATAGCTGTGGCATCTTTGTAGAAAAAAATAAAATAAAAACAAAAGGTGTGTAGCACCGAAACAAAAACATTTTGATGTATGAACCATTGAAAGAAATAAAAATTATGAATCTTACAGAACAAGAAAAAGAATTCATTATAAATGACTCACTTTACACAAAAATTATATTCAAAAAGTGTATGGTAACGTTTTAAAAAGGGAAAAGAATGACGTTTTATTATATCTTTGCGTAAAGTAAACCCATACAATAAATACAAAAAAATAACTACTAAAAATAATGCATAAGGATGAAAGAACGATTGAAGAAATAGAAAAAAATATTAGATTATTGGAAGAACAAGTTGTTGCTCTGAAAAAAGAAAACGAAGAAGCTCGTAAAAAAAACGAAGAAGGTTATAAAAAATTACAATCTACTATGGATAATTTAGGGTTTAATATCGGTATGGGGGTGGAAGAAATGTTTGCTGATGGAGTTAAAAATAATCCTACTCTCAACAACATTCATTTTGACTATGTGCACACAAAAGTACATTTACTTTATGACATAAAAAATACTGCTACAGAGATAGATCTTGTATTAGTCAATACAGATAGTGTAGCACTTGTAGAAACAAAGCATCGTTTTAGAGATGAAGATTTAGAAAAGTTTCTTGAGAAACAATATCCATTGTTTCAAAAATATGGAGGGATTATACTCAGAGAGCATATTTATCTATTCATTGCGGGGCTTTCGTATGATGAAACGGTGATAAAAAAAGCCAAAAGCTTAGGAGTTGGTATTCTTCATCTGAAAAATGAAGTGGTGGAAGTAGAAGGGAAATTAAAAGATTATCATCAGTAAGATGAGAGAGTTTATGGTAACATTTTTTAGAATGTAAAGGAATGAAATTTTATTATACCTCTGCGTAAGGATAGTAAATCAGTACCATCTTTTCAGAAGCAGTTCTCATAGCTTTGTTAATAAGCTCCACTGCAAATGTCATAGGAATGGTTTTAATTGTCTTAAAAAACCTCAATAAATAACCACTATCAACAGGGGTTTACTCATTTGAAAACCCTCTTACATATATGACCAAAAAACTACTATTAGTATGTATTGTTATTGTTTCCTTCTATTCCTTTGGGAGAGCATTGGGAGAGAACAAAATAAAACCCCAAAAGAAAGAACGTGATACTCTCTTTACAGATTTATCCGTATTCTACAACAGCTACGCACCGAAGAATCCTTTTTCTTTATTTACATTTGAAAATAATAACAGATTCTTTCAGATACGCTCTAACTATGAATATCTGAACTCTCTTACTTTGTTTGTAGGGAGTCCCCTTGTAAAACAGAAAAACACATATAGGTTAGGGATTACTCCTATCATTGGATTTACATTGGGAGAAGCAACAGCAGCAAGCACAGGTGTCATTATATTATATAATATTCCTTATTTTGAAATCTATAATAACAGTCAAATTACACACTCCTTGATTAACACCACTGTAATACCCAGTTTTTATTTTCAGTGGCTAGAGCTTCTTTACAACCATAAAAATATATTCAAAGCAGGGTATGTTTGCCGTATTTATCAAACACTCCTGAATGCAAATTTACAACCTAGTAGCCGAGCAAGTGTTATTGATAATGGGTTTCTTATCACAAGCGGATGGAAAAATTTTTATGCATCGGGGTATCTCCTCAATTTTTGGGATACGAAACAAATAGGTTTTTTTATAGGAATAAGTTATCGTTTTCAAATACGAATTTAAATTATAACACATTTTCATTTTTACACCTACTCAGCATGAACAGATTCCAATATTTACTTTTTTTATTTTTTTGTTATTGTAACACAGAGCAAGAATCCCTTTTTCACCGAGCAAAAGACACAGGTATAGGATTCGCAAATACTCTCACGGAGACAGATACTTTTAATATTATTGACTATCTCTATTTTTATAATGGGGGTGGGGTTGCTATAGGTGATATCAATAACGATGGACTTTCCGATATATATTTTTCGGCAAACCAATTACCCAATAAACTGTATCTCAATAAAGGAAATATGCAGTTTGAAGATATAACCCATACAGCAGGAGTAAGTTCTGAAGGAATGTGGAAAACAGGAGTAACCATGGCAGATGTAAATGGAGACGGGCTTTTAGATATATACCAATGCCGATTAGGTGACTACCAAAGAATTACGGGAAAGAACGAACTTTTTATCAATAACGGTGACCTTACCTTTACCGAAAAAGCAGAAGAATGGGAAATTAGTTTTCAAGGGTTCTCTACCCAAGCCGCTTTTTTTGATATGGATAATGATGGGGATTTGGATATGTATCTCTTAAATCATGCCGTTCATGGAAAAGACAGGTATATTCCTGCTGCTTCCATTCGTCCCGCAAGAAGCATGGTTTCAGGAGATGTACTTTATAAAAATGAAGGAGATTTCTTTATAGATATTACCGAAGAAGCCAAAATATACAGCAGTCCTATTGGATACGGTCTCGGAATAGCAACTGCCGACCTCAATAATGATGGATGGACGGATATATATGTGGGAAATGATTTTCAGGAAAACGATTACCTTTACATAAACAATAAGAACGGCACTTTTACGGAATCACTTACCGAGTATATCTCGCATACCAGTCGTTTTTCTATGGGAAATGACATTGCCGATTTTAACAATGATGGATTATTAGATATTATGAGCCTAGATATGCTCCCACCCGATGAAAAAACCATCAAATCCTCACAAGGAGAAGATTCTTACCAAATATTTAACGCAAAAATGGGGTACGGGTATGCTAAACAATACGCCCGAAATACACTTCAGTGGAACAGAGGAAATGGTTATTTCTCCGAAATAGCCCAATTGTCAGGAATACAAGCAACTGACTGGAGCTGGTCTGCCCTTCTCGTAGATTTTGATAATGACGGATGGAAAGATATATTTGTTTCAAACGGTATTATGAAACGCCCAAACGATATGGACTACATAAACTTTGCTATGAACGAAGCCATTGCTTATGATGAAAATATAACCGATGCCGAACATATAAATAAAATGCCCAATGGCATTGTTCCAAATTATTTTTTCAAAAATAACACCGATATGACCTTTACCGATGTTTCCCAAAAATGGGGTGTAACCAATCCCACTATTTCTACTGCTACAGCATACGCCGATCTGGATAACGATGGAGATATTGACATAGTCATAAATAACATAAATGAAAAAGCAACCATATTAGAAAACACCACAAACACGAAAGAACATACCAAAAATAACTTCATCACCATCATTCTCAACGGCGACAAAAAAAATACCTTTGCAATAGGTGCTAAAATTACCCTTTATGCCCAACAAAAAACCATCTATAATGAAATATACCACACCCGAGGTTTCCAATCCTGCTCTGATACCAAACTTACCATAGGCTTAGGAGAAACAACAAATGTAGATTCCATTGTCATACAATGGAAAAAAAATAAAGCAGAAACCATCAAAAACATTCCCGTAAATAAAACAATACAAATTATAGAAGCAGAAGCCGATATTATCCCTCCCCAAAAAAATACTGATATTCCTTTCTTGGAAAATATCTCTTCCGCTCTCATTGGGACATTTCAGCATTCCGAGAATTATTTTAACGACTACGATACCGAATATCTTTTGCCTTATACCATTGCCCAAGAAGGTCCAAAAATAGCAGTAGCAGATATAAATGACGACCAACTTCTCGATTTTTACATCACAGGTGCTTCCGGACAAAATGGAACTTTTTTTATCAATAATACCCATACTTTTTCTCAAAAAAAGGGATTCCCAATCACACAAAACCCTCTTATAGAAGAAACCGATGCCACTTTTTTCAAATCCAAAGATACCAAAAAACAATATCTCTACATTACCGCAGGAGGATATGAACATCAAACTCCCCATCCACTCGTGGAAGATGCCCTTTTTGAGAAAAAAAATAACACCTTCCTTCCGCATAAAACAACGCCCCCTATCTCCCAACAAAACTCTGTGGTAGCCCCTGGTGATTTTGATAATGATGGAGATACAGACCTCTTTATTGGGGGCAGAGCCATCACGGGAAAATATGGAAATATTCCCCAAAGTTTTCTTTTGGAAAATGATGGAAATGAAAACTTTACCGATGTTACAGAAACAAAAACTGAGGGACTGAAATACATTGGAATGGTGAAAGATGCCATTTGGGAAAATATAAAAGGGGACAGCACTCCCGAACTTATTATATGTGGAGAATGGATGCCCATAACCCTCTTTGAATACCAAACAAAATTACAGAAAGCAAAAAACACAGATTTAGAGATGACAAACGGTTGGTGGAATACAATGCAAACCGCCGATATAGATAATGATGGGGATACAGATATAATTGCAGGAAATATGGGCATCAACTCCAAACTAAAGCCCTCAAAGGAGTTCCCTACTCTGCTATACGTCCACGACTTTGATGCTAATAACTTTTTAGACCAAGTTATTGCATACTCCACGCCCAATGGCATCTTTCCTTATAATAATAGAGATGAATTAGTGAGACAAATGCCTTTTCTCAAAAAAAACTTTTTAAAATATAAGGACTTTGCAGGCAAAACTATAGATAAAATTTTTGCCCCCGATAAACTCAATTCCGCTCAAAAGCACCAAGTGTATGAGGCAAAATCTCTTTTTATAGAAAATAAAGGAAATGGAACTTTTCTCACCCACCCTCTCCCCAATGAAGCACAAATATCTTCCATCAATGCAATAGAAATATACGACGTAAATGGGGACGGTTTCTTAGATATTATAGCAGCAGGAAATAAATATAATACCCAACCCTATTTTGGGGACTTAGACGCATCATACGGGATAATTCTACTCGGAAATGGAAAAAGATCCTTTACACCTATCTCTCTTTCTCAAAGTGGTTTTTTTGTAAAAGGAATGGTGCAGGATATGGCTCTCATTAAAAATCCCAAAAATACTTTTCTCATCATCGCAAGAAATAATGATTCACCGATTCTTTTCAAATTCTCTGCAAAATAAACCACGATTGAAATGGTGAGCTATTGTTTTGCCAAAATTTTTTTATGGTATTCATTGGGTTTGATAGGGATTAAGTTAGAATTTCATTTAAGATGGTGGAGTAATACCCATCCGAAAAAATGTAATCTTATATACATTACCACATATAAAAAACGCCCCTCCTTAAAAAGAGAGGTATTAGGTTAATAAAAAAAAAATGTATTTCTACATCTTTTTATTCTAAAATAACACAAATATCATTGTAATTATTAAAAAACAGAAAAATATAGGTAGTTTGTTTTTTTTTTCTATTTGAAAAAATACATATAAATAATAAAAAACAATTTTTAGAACTTACCATAAAAGGTAAAATAAAATTACTATTACTAAACACCACATTAAAACAAATGAAGAGAAATATAGTTTTTTTTTAAAAACTCACAAAATATGTGTGAAATTCAGGATAATAGTGTTATGCTGATTATCACTAGCCCTCCCTATTGGAATGTAATAGATTATTCAAAAAATGGATTTCAAGATACTCAAATAAGTAAGAAATTAAATGGTCAGATTGGAGATATTAAAGATTATGACGAGTATTTAAATGAAATGGATAGGGTTTGGGCGGAATGTTATAGGGTTTTAAAGCCAAATGGTAAATTATGTATTAATACACCTTTAATGCCTGTTCAAAAAAAATATTATTCAACACATTATAATAGAGATATTAAAAACATAAATAACGATATTGAGCATCATATTTTAACAAAAACTAACTTTTTTCTCTATGATTTATTTATTTGGAATAGAACAGTGAGAGGTAGAGATTTGATGTTCGGGAGTTTTCCTTATCCAGGTAATTTTTATGCTCAGAATAATATTGAGTTTGTAAATATTTTTGTTAAAGATGGAGCACCAGATAAAAGAAACGAAAAAGATAGAGAAGAAAGTAAATTATCAAAAGATGAATGGGTAGAATATACCCAACAGGTTTGGAATATAAGTAAAGATGATATTGCAAAAAGTAAAATTGAAGAAAAAGAATTTGAAGAATTTACTCAAAGAATATGGACAATACCCAAAATTGACCGTTCAAATGAAGCATACGGGTTACATCCTGCAATGATGCCCGAACAAATACCTTATCGTTTAATAAAATTATATTCTTTTGTAGGAGATACAATTCTTGACCCGTTTTTAGGAAGTGGAACAACAGCAAAAATTGCAAAAAAATTAAATAGATACTGTGTTGGTTACGAAATTAATAAAGCATTTAAACCTATTATAGAAAGTCGATTAACAGACATATTTGAAACGGAAAAACAATATTTTGAAACTATATGAAACTATCAAGCTTAGTGGAACCTTTTAAAAAAGTAGAGGCACATTGGTATTTTATACCTCACGCACAGTATTTTAATGAAAACAATATTGGATAATTACATTCTGTTTTAAAATATTTTTATAAATTTCAATTTGATGACGATAAAAATGTTTTCGGAGAAAATATATTGAAAAAATGGGACCACGCAACTCAAAAAATTGTTTATAAAAAATTAATTTCTGACAGTATAATTAACCCAACAATTAAAAATATAAAAAAAGAAAATGATTGGCTTGTAAATTTTAGACAGTATAAAAACCTAATAAAAAAGCTTGGGTTTGGCTTTGTAAATAAAGAAAAACATTTCTTTTTGAGTGAGGCAGGTGCTGAATTTTTAAATGCTCAATCAAGCGAATGGAAAGGGATTATTGAAAAACAAATTTTAAGATTACAATTTTATAATCCCTCTCTTGAAAAAAATTTTGAGAAATATCAAAAATTTAAGATTTTTCCCTACATTTTTACTTTGTCTGTTTTACAAAATCTAACTGAAAAATATTTAACCCCAACAGAAATGCTTGTCTTTTTATCAATTGCAACATCAAATTCAAAAAAAGAAATCTTGCAAGTAATAGAAAGAATTGAATATTTTCGAAATATAGAAAAAGAACAGCAGATAAAATTAATGGAAAGTTTGAAAATTTCAAGACCTGCATTAACCGATGCAAGTTTAATTTGTGGTCTTTTTGGTTGCACAGAAACTTTAAAGTTTTCACAAGGTAAGTTAGAACTGATCAATGATGAACGAGCAAAATATTTATTGAATTATTACAAAAATAAAATTAAGTTTATTGAATATGAAAATTTTGAAGATTGGTATAATTTCATTGGAACACCTGCAATAACCATTGATAACAAAGCCGTATTAGAATATTATACAGCAACAAATCAAATAGAAAAAGCAAAGAAAGTTTTAAAAGAAGTTGAAGACGATTTGGAAATTATACAATCCGAAGAATCTCTACAAGAAACTTTAGAACATTTAATGATAGAAAAAATTTTAGAAGATGCATTAGAAAAAAATCCTGCTGAAATTGAAAAAGGTCTTAAAATTTTAAATCGCCAATACTCAACAGAAGTTGGTAGAATAGATTTGTTTTGCAGAGACACAAATGGTCGTTATGTTGTTGTTGAATTAAAACGAGATAGAACAACTGACAAAGTAGTTGGTCAAACTTTACGTTATATGGGCTGGGTAAAATCAAATTTATCACCCAATAATTTAGTTCGTGGAATTATTATTGGCAGACAATTAACTAATGAATTACAAATGGCATTAGTTGGTTTGCAAAACGATAATAAAGATTTAATGATTGCAAAAGAAATAAATATTAATATTTCAACAACAACAAAAACAATAAAAAGCTGAACAAATACGCAAGTATAAAAGAAGAAAGAGCATTTATGAGATGCTCTCTTTTTTTGTTTCATTATAGAAGAAATAACTCATAACTCAAAGAGTAGCAATATGTAATTCTTTGAGTTGTTGCGGATATATGGGAGAAGGAGTATCAATCATAACGTCTCTTCCCGAGTTATTTTTAGGAAAGGCAATGAAGTCCCTTATAGAATCGGAGCCGCCCATTAAAGAACAAAGCCGGTCAAAGCCGAATGCAATACCTCCGTGTGGTGGAGTTCCGTATTCAAAGGCATCTAGAAGGAATCCAAATTGTTTTTGTGCCTCTGTTTTAGATATACCTAATGTTTCAAAGAGTAATTGCTGTGTTGCTTTATCGTGGATACGAATAGAGCCACCTCCTACTTCCACTCCATTTATTACCATATCATAAGCCCGGGCTGTCGCCTCAGAAGGATTGGATTGTAAAATATCTACCTCTTTGGGTGAAGTAAATGGATGGTGCATTGCTTGAAATGTTTTAGTTTCCTCATCCCATTCTAAAAGGGGAAAATCTGTTACCCAAAGTGCCGCAAAAGTATTTTTGTCTCTTAATCCTAATCTATTTCCCATTTCTAACCGTAGTTCTCCTAGTGCTTTTCGGGTTTGTTTTTTTTCTCCGCAGAGGATTAAAAGAAGGTCGCCTTTTTGAGCATTGCACTTACTCATCCATTGTTGTATATCTGTTTCGGAATAAAATTTATCCACTGATGATTTTATGCTCCCATCGGGATTATATTTTGCATATACAAGTCCTTTGCTTCCTATCTGAGGGCGTTTTACAAACTCTGTCAATTCATCTAATTCTTTTCTCGTATACTCGGAGCATTTGCTCACACAAATTGCGATGACTAATTCCGCATTATCAAATACGGGAAAAGAATGTCCCTTTGCTATGTCTGTTATATCTACAAAAGGCATCCCAAATCGTATATCGGGCTTATCACTCCCATACAGTTTCATAGCGTCTTCATATAACATACGGGGAAGGGTAGGAATAGTTATATTTTTTATCTGCTGAAAGAGGTGTTTTATTAATCCTTCAAAGGTAGAATAGATATCTTCTTCTGTTATATAGGACATTTCACAGTCAATTTGGGTAAATTCGGGCTGTCTATCGGCTCTTAAATCTTCGTCTCTAAAGCATTTTACTATTTGGAAATATCTATCAAATCCTGAAACCATCAAGAGTTGCTTGAAGGTCTGTGGGCTTTGTGGAAGAGCATAAAATTCACCTGCATTCATACGAGAAGGCACTACAAAATCTCTTGCTCCCTCTGGGGTAGATTTTATCAAAACAGGAGTTTCTACTTCTATGAATTGTAAACTATCCAAATAACGTCTCGTTTCTTGCATCATCTTATGCCTCATTTCAAAATTCTTACGGATTTTATTCCTCCGTAGGTCTAAGTATCTATATTTCATTCGGAGGTCTTCACCGCCATCTGTTTCATCTTCTATGAGAAATGGTGGAACCTTGGAGGTGTTTAATACTTTCATATCAGAAACTCTTATTTCTATTTCTCCTGTTGGGATGTGCGTATTCTTTGCGATGCGCTCTATTACTATTCCTTTTGCTTGTATAACAAATTCTCTCCCAAGACCTGATGTTTTTTTTAATATCTCTGGTGACGAGTGTGTTTCATCAAAAACAAGTTGAGTAAGTCCATATCTATCGTATATGTCTATCCATAGTATACTTCCTTTGTTTCTTATTTTGGTTATCCATCCGCAGAGGGTTACTTCTTTGTTTTTGTCACTTATTCTTAATTCTCCACAGGTGTGTGTTCTTAACATAGTTTTCTTTATTGGTATTCTATAATAATTTTCTATCAAGATATATATTCTCACTATCTTTATGTTTCAAAGAATCTCTTATAATAAAAACTGATTATTGAGGATAAATAAGTAGTTTTTGACCTACTTGTAATCTGCTACTTCTGAGTTTATTTATTTTTTTTATTGCTTGAATACTGCTATTTTTGTATTGTTGAGATATTTTCCATAAACTGTCCCCTGCTTTTACCGTATGGTATACTCCTGGTACATTTTCATTTTGTTGTTTTTCTTCTTTGTGTATAGATTTTGTAAGAGGTGGTTTTTGTTTGTGAATCGTATCCATTTTTTTGAATGGTTTAGAAGGAAAATAGCGAGGGAGTACCCATATTTTTAAGGTTTGCCCTTTTCTTATAAAATTAGAAGAGAGCTTATTCCATCTTCTTATATCACTTACTCTTACATTATATCTTGCGGCAATGGAGCCGAGATTATCTCCGTATCTTATTTTGTATTTTACTAGCTCTCTTCCGTATGTTCCTCCTAATTCTGCTAATTTTTCTAAATTCTTGAGGTGTTTTTTCCCGACATTATGAGCAGAGTCTATTATAGTATTTTTTTGATTGGTAAAAACTTCCTTTTTATCTTCCGGGATACGAAGTGGGTATGGGGCATAAGGAGTAACTCCTCTGTATAATTCAGGATTGAGTATAATGAGGTCATCATAACAAATCCCTATCATGTTTGCAATAACATCTAAATGTGCATATTCTTTGTGAATAAGCAGAGTATCATGACGCATCATATAATTATTACTTTCGGAGTAAAGATTATGTTCTTCGTGATATTTCATGGTATAGATAATAGCAATAAATTGAGGAACGTATGACCTTGTCTCACGAGGGAGACGTTTGTATATTTCCCAAAAACTTCTTTTATTATTAGAACGTCTTATGGCTTTATAAACGTTTCCGGGTCCAGAATTGTAAGCAGAAAGAGCAAGTTCCCAATCTCCAAAAATTCCGTACAGGTCTTTGAGATACAGACATGCTGCTTGAGTTGCCTTATAAGGATCCATTCGTTCATCTATAAGTGAAGTTTGTTTCAGGTTATATAATCTGCCCGTTTCACGAATAAATTGCCATAATCCTCCCGCACCTGCTCGAGAAAGTGCATCTGTTCTTAAACCTGACTCTACAATAGACAGATATTTCAACTCATCGGGCAATCCATATTCAGCAAGATACTTTTCAAATATGGGAAAGTAGAGTTTTTCTTTCTCCATAACTTTCTTGATATATTCTCTATTACGAATCGTAAAATAATTAATAAATGAAAATATTTTTTCATTAAAATGGAGTGGTATGCTCGTAGGTATTTTATTCAAACGATTTTGTACTGTGTCATATATAAGTTCAGGAATTACCTCTGCTTCTAAAAATTCCTCACCTCCGTCTACTCTATTTTCTATTACATTCTCTATGTTTTCTCGTATGTTTTGTAGAGAATCTATCTTATCACTCTCAGCAATGATCGTATCAGACGCATTAAAAATAAATGCAGACGTGCTATCTATTCTTAACTCTTTTTCTCCTTCGTTGTTAGATTGAGAAAAAGTAGTTTTTGCTATACAAAAAATAATTATAAAAATAAATAACCGCTGTATCATTTGTTTTCTTTATGAGTTTTTTGCTAAATATTTTGCTAAAAGAGAATGAAATTGATGTACTCCTGTTTCTCGTGTAGGAGAGAAACGCCCCGATGGATAAAAGCGTGAGTTGATGCCTTTTTGCACCGATTCTACTACAAATTCGTCCTCGCGTTCTACTTTATCAATCATAAGCTCTTGTCCTTCTTCATAAAGGTTTTTATCCAAAATATAAGTCAGAAAAGTAACTTTTGTTTTGTGCGGAGAAAGTGGTTTTACTATATTTATAGAAAGTCCCCATGTATAAAAGTTCAACATAAGATTAGGGAATATCCAATAATACCAAGCAGATACATTCTTGCCATAATCGGGATGACCTTGTGGAAGATGAAAACAATTCGCATGGGTTTTTCCATAACCAATTTGAAGATTACAATAATTATAAATAATACTTTTATAACTTCCATAATCCAATACATTATTGAGGTCTTTGTGAACGAATGGTATATGAAACCCTTCTAAAAAGTTATCACAATAGAGAGACCAATGAGCATTTACTATATAATCTTTACTAAATTCAGGAGCAAAAACATACTCCGCACTCGGTAAAAAATATAATCTTTCGTTTAAATTATCTATTACTTCTGAAAAATCAAAAGAAGGATTTATGGAAGTAAATAAAAAACCGAACCATTTTTTGAGAGGGAGCTTATGTAAATTATCGCAGTCACGTGGGAAGTTCTTTGTCTGCGAAAACTCAGGCATGCTCTCAAATGTTCCGTCTAAACCAAATTTTCTTCCATGGTAAGGACAGATTATTTTCTTCATTTTGTTAGGCGAAGATACTAATAAAGCACCTCTATGGGTACAAACATTGGTAAGACAGGAAATCTCCTCCTTACTATCCTTTATGACCAAAAGAGGTTCGTTAAGAAACCCTTCTAATAGATTAATCGGGTATACTGTTTCCGCAAGCTTTACTACATCTTGATGCTGTAATAATTGCCATGTGGTGGTAAAAACCGCTTCTTTTAACCTGTCAAAAACTTCTCCCGACCGGTAAAAAGAAGAAGGGAGTGTTTCTGCCAAAGTAATATCATTGTTGATACTAAAATTTTTCATTTTTTTAGATACATAATTAAGATTGAATAAATAAAATATAAAATTGAAAATCAAATGGTTCAAAGGATGTCAGAAGCTTTTGAACAAAAGAAGGATCATTAGTAGAAAAGTTTAAAAAATTGTCTCGCCTCTCTTGGATAATGTTCTGCGGAAAAAGTTTCTCCTTTATCTGTTCTAATTGTTTGAGAGTTACTTCTTGATTTTGCTGTTCTGATTTTTGCATCTTTTTTTCTATATGTTCTAAATCTTCTTCCCATTTCGCCTGTTGTTTCATTATGAATCCCTCTAATGACTTATCTATAAGTATTGCTTTTGTCTTGAGAGATTCAATAACTATCTTCATAAAATGCTTTTCTTTTTCTAAAGATAATGAATTTTGGCTATTTTTTTTTACAAATTCTTTCTTTAAAAGATGAATATCCTGAAATATATCCAAAATACTCATATCTAATTTCTGCATCTTGTTCTCTATATGTTTATCAATAATCATTCCTGATTTTCTTGGAACTATAATGGGGAAAGGGATAGAGTAATGCTGAAAAAGAGATTGTAGTTGAAGCCAATATGCTATTTCTCCAGGACCGCCTACATACCCTATGTTAGGAAGTATTACCTCTTGATAGAGAGGTCGCATAATCACATTGGGGCTGAGTTTGAAAGATTCTTCCTTTATAAGCTGTATCAACTCTTCTTTTGTATAGACCTTATCCGTATTTAAAACCCGAAACAGCCCATTGTCTTCTACAAACCTTTCTCTTATAATACTATCTAAATAAAAAAAATTTATTTCACGTGGATGAACCTGAGGTTCATACCCATAACCTTCTAAGCTTTCTGATGTTTTTTGTATGAAACCACAAGCATTACGCTCATTCACGTCATCCAACATATAAGGAATAAATAACTTTTTTAATTCTGCATTATCTCCGTCTATTATTACCAATCCTTGCTCTTGAAACAGAGTATTTACATAATAACGAACAGAGTCCGATAAATTACTATGATCTAAATATGCTGTCTCAAATATGGGCATCTGCTCAGGTAATGCATCCAACAACTTACTCAAAGAGTTTGGCATAAACCTTCCCACAGAACCCCTTTGATTCGTCTCCCATACATATTGCTTCCCAAAAAGAAAAAAATTATTTATCTCTGCAAAATCATGATCCTCTGATGCCATCCAATATACGGGAACAAAATGGAACTCAGGATACGCTAACTGCAATTCTTTACAAGCATTGATGGCTGTAATAATCTTAAAAATAAAATAAAGAGGACCAGTAAATATATTTAACTGATGCCCTGTAGTAACAGTAAATGTGTTTTCATTCGTCAAACTCCTTATATTATACTGAACATGAGCCGATGTCTTAACGCCCGAATACTGTGAAAGCAAAACCTTCTCTAAAGTAATACGATTGTTTTTTGGAAATTTGCTCTTCAAGTCTATCTGTTTTCTAAAGTTCTCTTTATATGGATAATAACCATAGAATTGCTTGAGTTCTTCTTTTTGTGAGATATAATCTAAAAAAATACGAGAAAACTGTTGCGTTGCTTCAAAAGAAATTTTTTCTACCCTCATAAGGCGGTTTAGTAATTATTTATTAGTATATTGCTTCTCATTTCTTTTTTCTATGGTCTATGTCCATCGCTCCTATATTCAATCATTTCACGGTTATTTCTTATATGGATATTTTCAAACCCGAAAGAAGCATATATGTTAGCGTTATGGTGTAGCCCTATTTCTCTACAGCTATAAAAGAAATTTCTACTCTGGAGCCTTTTGGAAGCTGAGATACCTCTACCGTTTCTCTTGCGGGTGGATCATTCTTAAAGTAATTTCCATAGATTGCATTCACTGTAGAAAAGTCATTCATATCCCGTAAAAATATCGTTGCTTTTACCACTAAATCAAAAGAACTTCTCCCTTCCTCTAAAATTGCTCCTAAATTCTTCATCACCTGCTCTATTTCTTCTTGTATAGAAGAATTTCGTAATTTTCCCGTCTCGGGATCTATACATATCTGCCCCGAAATAAATAGAAAACCATTTATTTTTATTCCCTGACTATAAGGTCCTATAGGTGCAGGTGCTTTTTTTGTAATAACTACTTCTTTTTTCATTTTTTTGTTTTATAAAGTAAATATGCACTCATTCGTTTTTTACAATAAGACGCAATATATATTTTTTTTTATTATTTATACCCATCCATTATAAATCTCAATATTTTATTATAAAAGGATGTATATATGTTCAATTTTGTGTTTTTTTTCATTTCAAAATAATAAAAATGAATCCAAAATACACCTCTATCCCATTAATATTATATTGAGAGGGGCTCTAAAAATTCAAATCCTAAAAACTGTATTTCTTAAAAATCAATAGTTACCAACACTTTTTCTTTGAATAAATCAATTTTTAGAACCCACCTTATATAAATTTGCATCATAAAAAATAAAAATAATTACAAACAATAAAAATATAGACGCAATAAAAAATATTTGAATTGCGTATATACAGATGTT